>PMLN01000083.1:0-25964 GCA_003158885.1 Anaerolineae bacterium | reverse complement strand
CTATGCGCCATCCTGATGTTCACCGGTTTCCGGTTCGCAGCACGACCTCAACCGGATGAAGTGGTTCAACCGGTCACAGCCGCCGCCGATTGATCGCAATCCAGATTTGTTCAGGAAGCCGCCATCCCAAAGGATGGCGGCTTTTTTCTTGAAATCCCCTCGCAACTATTGGTAACAAGTGTACAATTGAAGCATCAATCGTCAGCGCCGCGACTGCGGCGTTCCCTATACACCATGTTTGATCGAATGACCGTAAGATTTTCTGAAACTTCAACCTTTTCAAAAACAGCTTGGGAAAATTTCAAAGAATTAGCCCTCCTGGAGCCACAGATTGAGGAGCCAGGTAACTGGTTAGAAGGAAAGAGATACCATTGTGCAGAGCAGGTCGTCAGAGATGCCATCCAGCCTTGGAAAAGCGCAGGAACATATTGCAGGACTTCAACAAAAAGGCAAACAAAGGATTCAAACGGCCAAGAATGCAATACAATTATTAGACCAGTTGATTCTTGAAATGAGTCGATTGGATGAGGAAGAAGCTGTTTGGATAAAAGTCAACCTAGGAAAAGAAGAGAATAACAATCTTTTGGAGGCACTATGAGTTTTCACACTGTCGTTATAGTCGGAAATCTTGGCAAAGATCCTGAAATGCGTTATACGCCTTCAGGCCAAGCTGTTACATCCTTTTCTGTCGCTGTCAATGAAAGTTTTACGAACAGCAATGGCGAGCGAATCAAAAGAACGATTTGGTTCCGCGTCTCTGCGTGGGGCAAACAGGCGGAGATTTGCAATCAGTATCTAAAGAAAGGCCGTATGGTTTTGGTGGAGGGTCGGGTAACCGCGGACCCAAACACGGGAGGCCCTAGAGTGTGGTCCGGGCAGGATGGACAGCCGCGAGCTTCCTATGAAATCACGGCTCAAACTGTACGTTTCCTGACGCCGCGCGGTGAAGGCGATACGGGCGCCGCTTCCGTGACCGATGCAGGCGATATGGCTGTGGCTCCTGCAGAAGACGATATTCCCTTCTAGCACTTCTATGAATGAGCGACTCAGCGGGTCGCTCATGATGATTGGAGACTCACATGTCTCTTCCCACTCCGCCAGCTTCCCCTTCCCTTGAAGTTCCATCCGGGCTGGATGTGGTATACGCCAACCTGGCACTGATCTCGCATTCTCCTGCCGATATTGTGATTGACTTTGCACAGATTCTGCCCGGCGAAAACAAAGCAACCGTCAAAGCGCGGGTATTGATGTCGCCTCTTTCCGCGAAATTACTGATGCGTGCTTTGGTGGAAAATCTGGCGCGCTATGAATCCGTCTTTGGTGAAATTAACATACCGACCAATTCGTCCCTGGCCGAGAATCTGTTTCGCCCACATCCACCGCCCGAACACCCCGGGGAAGACAAGGCCTAGGCATCGAAAGTCATTATGAAAAAACTTGAGAGTATTGCCGAGCAGATCCGAGAAACTTTCGAGGCGCGCACTGTCTCCCGCGATCAGGCACTGTCCCAGGCCCGCCAGTTGACGCGCGCCTGTTCGCTTGCGATTCGCGCCGTCCATCGCGATGAAACGGATGTGATGGACGGCCATTTATCCGAGGCGCGCCAACTGGCTGACCGGTTGAAAAACGATCTTGCACAGTACCCCGATCTCTTCTATTCGGGTTATACCCAGGATGCGCTGAAGGAGTTCGTCGAAGCCAATGTTACTTGCGCACTGATTCAAAACCAGCCTTTGCTGACGCCGGAGGATTTAGGCGTTGCCGGTTTCACTTATTTGAACGGCTTGGCCGAGGTGGTCGGCGAACTGCGGCGGCGGACTCTTGATATTTTGCGTCACGGTTATTCGCAGGAGGCGGAACGCCTGCTCGGGATCATGGATGAAATTTATTCCGTGCTGGTCACGATGGATTACCCGGATGCGATCACCAACGGCCTGCGGCGTCAGACGGATTTGGCACGCGGCATCATCGAGAAGACGCGGGGCGACATCACATTCAGTTTACGCGGCGAACATCTGGAGCAGGCCATCGGGAACCTGAGCGCTCAATTAAACGGTGGAAAGCCGCCGGTCGGAAATAGAGGCGAGCGTTTGATTTCGCCTGCGGATGAAGATTGATCCATGGCAAAAGCCGGAAGACGTTATCCGCTCCTTCTGTATACGCGCATGATTGACCGCTGGTGGCCCGCCATCCTGCTTTTAGGCCTGGCTCTGGGATCACTTGCGTGGCCTCTGTATCAAGACCCGTTCACACGGCTTGCTGAACCGTGGCGATGGTACGCAATGGCGTGGCTGGGCGGCGCAGTGACATTGTTCTCACTGGTCATGGCCGCCTTTCGCAAGGCCGGGTATGTGCAGCCGTTCAGCGATCATTTACGACTGGTTACACCGTTTTTGCGGATGAATATTTCGTATCGCCGCATTCTTCGCACGACTTCCGTCAGCATGGCCGCAACCTTCCCGCCGAAAAGTATTTCAGGTTGGCGGCGCGGCATCCTGGAGCCGATGGCGGGCATGACAGCGATAAGGATCGAATTGAACGCATTTCCGGTGCCGCTTTCCGCATTGCGTTTTTTTCTCTCGCCGTTTTTCTTTAAAGACAAAACGCCGCATTTCATCATTTTGGTAAAAGATTGGATGGGGCTCGTCACCGAATTGGATAGTATGCGGACAGGCGGCAGCAAGATCCCTCCGCAAAAAGTTTCAGATCAATCGATTCTTTCGCGATTGCCGAAGAAATGAACGTTTATTTTGCCTGCTCCATTACCGGCGGACGCGAATTCGAACGCGTCTATCAGGAATTAACTTCGGCGCTCCTTACGGACGGCCACGAGGTGCCAACGGCGCATCTGGCCGAATCAAACGTTGTCGCGTTGGAAGCAGTTGTATCGCCCCGTGAAGTATATGAACGCGATGTGGCTTGGATTCGTGCGGCGCAGGCGGTGGTTGCGGAAGTCAGTGTGCCTTCGCATGGCGTTGGATACGAAATCGGCTTTGCATTGAATGCGGGCCGGCCAGTGCTGTGTTTATTCCAGGAAGGGCGCAAGATTTCTAAAATGATCGGCGGCAATCCGCACCCGCAATTGCAAGTGCAGGCCTATCGAGATGCCCCCCACGCGATTGAATTAATGAGGAAATTTCTTGCCCGATTAAAGTAGGGAAAACTTATTGTGAATATTATCACTATTAATTTGTGACATTTGATAATCCCGCGATTTCCACCCCTGCGGTATGATAATTGTGGAGACGGAACAAAGACACCTCCAAGATGCTCCTCACTGTCTCCTCCTTTGGCGAAAGCCGGTGCCGGATGATATCATCCGGCACCGGCATTTTAATTTGTGGACCACCTTGCCGGCTACGCAGATGGTTTCGCTTGTTCATATGCGGGTAATACAACAATGAACGTAGATTCCTTTCCCAGGACCGACTCAACCCACACGCGCCCCTGATGGCTTTCCACAATGGACTTGACAATGGCGAGTCCCAAACCGCTGCCTTTGGGTTCTACGAGCACATTACTACCCCGGTAGAACTTTTCAAAAATATGGGATTGCTCATCCAATGGAATGCCGGGGCCTGTGTCTTTGATTTCAAAAATGAGCTGGTGTTCTTCGGTATGAATGCGGATTTGAATTGTCCCATCTTTGGATGTATATTTGACCGCGTTCCCGATCAGATTGTCCAGCATTTGCCGCATCCGGATGGGGTCGGCGCGCACGGCCGGTGAATTGGGTAAAATATTTTTTTCAAGGTGAAGATTTTTTTGCGTAATGAGCGGCTCGAACATATCCAGCGAGTTCTGAAGGATGCTTTCAAGTTGGACGGCCTCGCGGCGGGTATCGAAGCCCGCCTCGATGCGGCCCAGATCGAGCAGGTCGTTGATGAGCGTCGTGATATTCTGTACGCTCGTTTGGATGCGTTTCAGGAATTCCTGTTGTTGCTCGTTGAGCGTGCCGGCCCGTGTGACCAGTTCGGCGTAACCCATTACGGCGGTTAGGGGAGAACGCAGGTCATGCGAAACGGTGTGAACGAATTCGTTTTTGATCTGGTCCAGTTTCTTTAGAAAGGTGATCTCGTGGGATGTAATGGCAATGCCGATTTTTGGGATGAAAGTCTGGTGTGCGCTGAAGACCCGCCCATCATCGAAATTCAGTTCCTGATATTTAATGGAACTTTCTGCTGGACGCAGCAGGAATGTCTGGATATCCGGGCTTTGGACTACCTGCAGGATGGGTTTGCCAATTGAGTCGGGAGGCAAACCCCAGGTCTCGCGCGCGATGCGATTCGCGAAAATGATATTGTGTTCCTCGTCAAGAACGATCACACCATCTTCGATGTGGGCAATAATGGCTTCAAATTTATCGCGCTCCGTTTCAGAAATCTGGGCCCTCTTTTCGAGAGACGAAGTGGTGCGCCTGACTTCCCGGCGAATCCAATCGCCCAGATGCCGGGCGCGTGCCAAACTTCGGTTAACTGCCTCCACAATATCATCCGTATGAAGGGGTGGATAAAGGTATCCGCTCAAACCGGCCTTCAGAACCGCCTTCACGACGCCGGTTGTGTCCTGTTCGACGAATAATAAAATTGGAAGCGTGGGAAAACGTTGAAGTTCCGCTTCGGCAATCTCGATGCCATTCCTGCCGGAGAAATGTTCCGCGATGAGCAGTAAAGCCGGTGAAGCTTCATCAAGGATTTTTCCCAATTCCTCGAGGTTGTGAGCAATCGCGACTTCATAATTTACTGCCTGCAGGGCGCGTTCCATCAAATGTAGAACCTGGATGTTATCCAGAGCCAGTAGAATTAGATCGCGTTCGCTCATCCGTTTCCCTTTTTCGCAGAATCCGGCGCAACCGTTTTTTCATCGGAACGCGCGACGCACTGCAGGGAACCTTGAATGGTCTTCAGTGCTTGTTCCTGTCCTTCCGTCAGTGCGCCTGAGTTGCCGGAGAGAAGGGACTCCAGCGGATACATGGAACCCTGTATTTCCTCGCGGATGGATTCCCGTAACGATTCAAGCATTGCCACACGGTACTTTTCGTTCATTCGAGCCGCTTCGGCATTTTGCTCGACGACGCGAAATAGCCGCGCATTGATGAGTGAGATGGATGCATAATCGGCAATCGCTTCGAGCAGGGACTGCGTGACTTTTTCGATTTCGCGTTCCGTTTTGCGAACGACGATCAGCAATCCGATCACTTCGCTTTGTACTTTGATGGGCACGACTGCAGCGGATTTTCCCAGCACCGCCACCTTAAATTTTTCGAGCGGCACCCCGTGAACCGCAAGTGTTTCTGCTGAAACAGCCACCAAGGAACTAATCCCGTCATCCAACGGCTGATTAACCTTTTTTGCCCAGCTTTCCGGCAAGTTTCGGTGCGCCGTCAATAGGAAGGCGCGCGTGTTTTCGTCGCGGATCATCAACCAGCCGGTTTCTGCTTCAGCAACTTGCATGGCGCCATCAACGATTTGGTCGAACAACCGGCGCGGATCGGTGGTGGATATTACCGCTTTTCCAATGGACAGAAGGGCGGTCAGTTCGTGGACTTTGCGCTGGAGTTCCTGGTTGGCGGCTTCCAGTTGACGGTCGAGTTTGAGACGGGTGCGCGTTTCACGGGTCT
The DNA here is from genome assembly GCA_003158885.1 of Anaerolineae bacterium. Lineage (GTDB taxonomy): Bacteria > Chloroflexota > Anaerolineae > Anaerolineales > Villigracilaceae > Fen-1038. The sequence goes on along the minus strand of PMLN01000083.1, from coordinate 20,344 downwards.
GCTGAAGAGCGCGTTCTACTACGCGCACCACCTCGGCATCGCGCGCGGGCCATAAAATGGCATCCACCGCACCGAGACGGAAACTTTGGATGACGCTTTGTTCCTGTCCCTTTTCGGCAATAACCACCAGCGGCGCAGTGATTCCCTGTGAGGTCAGAGCAGCGATCAAATCCTTGCCGCTCAAACCATGTAGATTGAGATTGACAAGGATCAAATCCGGATGATTTTCAATTGCCAGTTTGATGGCTGCCCCGGCGTCTCCCGTCACGGTTACTTTATAGCCCAACGGTTGAAGCGCCTGTCGCCCCACCAAATCGCTGATATCTGGATCGCTTTCGACAATGAGAATTTGTTCCCCAGTGGATGTCATGGTTTCCTTAGAATGAGAAGGTATGTTCCTGAATGGATATTCTAACGCAAAACCGCGCCGCCTGGCCAAGGTTCGATTACAATTGTTCGCGATGAAGGAACAGGCCAGTTTTCAGAAATATAGGATTGCGGCAGTCGTGCCCTCCTACCATGTGGCAGGAGAGATCGCAAATGTTTTACGCGGACTTCCTGCCTACATTCGCCATATCATTGTGGTGGATGATGCTTCGCCTGATTCCACTTCAGACATTGTGACGGGTCTGGCGAAACGTGACCGGCGGATCGTTTTGATCAGACATGATCACAATCAGGGCGTGGGTGGGGCGATGGTGACGGGCTTCCGCAAAGCGCTTGAATTGGGGGTGCAGATCGTTGTCAAGGTTGATGGCGACGGGCAGATGGATGCCGGTCATTTGCCCGAATTGCTCCTGCCTTTGATCGAAGGCAANNTCATCCGCCGACTCGGCAACATGGGACTCGGTTTCCTTACTAAATCCGCCACCGGCTACTGGAACCTATTCGATCCTACGAATGGTTTTCTTGCCATCCGCGCCGAGACTCTTGCCCAGCTTCCGCTGGAGCGGATCGATCGTTCCTATTATTTTGAAACCTCCATGCTGGCAAACCTATATTTGCTGGGCGCCGTGGTGCGCGATGTGCCGATGCCTGCACGGTATCAGGGAGAGGCTTCCAATCTTGTGATCCGGCGGGTCTTATTTGAGTTCCCGTTTAAATTATTATTTACTTTTCTGCGCCGTGTGGCGTTGAAAAATTTCATTTATGATTTCTCGATGGGCACCATCTATTTAACCGCAGGCATTCCGCTCCTGTTGTTCGGTTTGATTTTCGGGATTGCCAAATGGATTCACTATGCCCGCCTTGATCTGCCTGCTCCGACCGGTACCGTAATGCTTCCCACTCTCACGGTTTTGCTTGGAATTCAGTTTATGCTTTCCGCTGTGGAGAGCGACCTGCGTGCCGTGCCAAAGGAACCGTTGTGCGAGCCTTTATGAACAGTTTTCGATCCACGACTGATGATTTTTAAGAGATGGAAGCCCAGCCCTATATTCCCGGATTGAAGGCCGCTGATCCGGGGCCGCTTTCAAGATTTATTCCCCCGCTTGAAGAAGGTACGATTTCAACGTGGTTATCCCACCATGTCCCGCCCGGGAGCTGGCTGATTGATCCGTTTGGATTCGCGCCGCGGGTCGCAATGGAAGCTGCGCGTGCGGGATACCGTGTGCTGGTGACGGTGAATAACCCCGTCACGCGCTTCCTGCTGGAGATGGCGGCGAACCCTCCGGGGGAATCGGATTTCAAGGCTGCGCTTGCGGAACTCGGCGTCTCGAAAAAAGGCGAAGAGCGGCTGGAGACTCATTTGCAATCGCTTTATGTTACGGCGTGTGAAAAATGCGGACACGAAGTCCTGGCACAATCCTTTATATGGCGAAAGGGTGAAAGTGAGCCTTATGCGCGCATCTACGAATGCGGGGAGTGCGGCGAGGCGGGGGAACGGGCTGTCACGCTGGAAGATATCGAACGCGCGAAGAGGATCGCCTCCACCGACTCATTGCACCGTTCACGCGCGCTCGAACGCGTGGCTTCATTGGATGATGATGACCGCACCTATGCGGAGGAAGCCCTTCAGTATTATCTTCCGCGCCCCTTGTATGTGTTGACCACCGTCATCAACCGCCTGGAGAGCTTGAATCTCACCCCGGAACGCCGCCGCGCATTGATTGCGCTGATCCTCGCCGCTTGCGATGCAGGCAATACGGTGTGGGGCTATCCATCGGAGCGGCCGCGTCCCAAACAACTCACGATCCCAAGTCAATTCCGCGAACATAATGTTTGGATGATGATGGAGGACGGGATCGCTTTATGGACTGAAACGGCTTCGAGTGTGGTGTGTGAACCCTGGCCCGGGAAGATTCCGGAAAGCGGCGGTATCTGTATTTATGAGGGACGCTTCAAAGAACTGGCACAGGAAGTCAAAAGAGAAATTCCGATTGGAGCTGTCATTACTGCCCTGCCGCGTCCAAACCAGGCATTCTGGACTTTGTCTGCCTTGTGGGCCGGCTGGCTGTGGGGAAGCCAGGCGGTTGAGCCATATAAAGTTGCGCTGCGCCGCCGGCGTTACGATTGGGCCTGGAATGCGACTGCGCTCCATGCTGCATATACACACCTCTTTGAATTCCTTCCGCTTGGCACACCGTTCTTCNNCTTGCGCACGGAGCATGATCCGATCCAAATGGTTTGGGAACGCGGCGAACATTTGCATCGCGAATATGCCGAACCGCAGATTGGTTTAATTCGAGATTCGATTCGCAGCCATCTATCCGCACGCGGTGAACCTGCCGGTTATCTGCATGTTCATGCCGCCGGTTTGGCTGCGCTGGCAGAATCTCACGCGCTCAAAAAAAGCGATCAGGGCTTCGATGAAGCTTTACGGAAAACGCAAGCCGCCATGGAAGCCGCAGTGAAAGACGATTCCAGTTTCGTACATTATTCCGGCGGCGAAAACATCGAGACCGGCTTCTGGGGAATCAATGAACATAGTACGGATCCAAGTCCGTACCGCGAGTCGTTGATGGACCGCGTCGAAGTGGCGGTGGTCACGTTCCTGCAAAAAAATCCGGAAAGCATCTTTCTTGAAATCGAGGATGATCTCTATCCGCGCTTCCCCGGCTTGCTGACGCCATCCAAGGGCATGATTTATGCGGTATTGAAATCTTACGCGGAAAAAAAAGGAGCCAGCTGGAAGCTGCGCTCCGAAGATGCCGCCTCCGCGCGCCGCGCAGAATTAAGCAGGATGAGCGCCTTGATCGATTCGATGGGAAAACGCTTGAAATATAAAACGCGGCGGCAGGCGAATTTGTTGATATGGGAGGAAGCCGGCAGGACAATCCGCATTTTTTCCGTGCTGGCTTCTGCAATGGTCGGGCGCGCCATGGCGGAAAGCTCCCATCCGCCTGAACAAACTTTGCTTGTCATCCCCGGCGGACGCGCCGCGCTCGTTGCCTATAAAGCCCAGCGCGACGCCGTTCTGGCGGAACGGTTGAAAAACTATCGCCTGGTGAAATATCGTTTATTGCGCTCTCTCTCGGAGGTTCCGATCCTGACGCGCGAAACGTTCGAGGAACAAATTGCCGGCGATCCCATTGAACAGATCAAGGGACAAATGATGATGTTCTGATAATTCGTCGGATATATTTTACGGATATGGCAAACCGGGCAAACGGCAAAAGTTCACGATGATCACATAACGATAGAAGATCAGATTAGCTTCTCCATGACAACCGACACTGGGAAAATATAACATTTGTTGTAGGCAAAAACGTATCCTAATGTACAATTTTTTAACATTGTGTTGTGAAAACAGTTGTGGGAATCCGGTTTACGAGGGTGCGGCGCTGAACTAAGCAACGCAGTGTCCGCATACGAAGATTTAATCTATTCCTGACAACTGGCCTGTTTGACGCGAGCCTGATCCAATGTGCCCGGTCAAGCCGCGCAAGTGAGGAGGATGTATGTCAGGGAATCGAAAGCCCGTTCATCTTTACCTATCCGTCGTCATGATTCTGTCCATGAGCTTTCTTCGGTGGGAGCCGGTACAGTCCGCGCCAGTTCCGCTCTTCAAAACGATGGAATAAAACGGGGCTACAATTCCCGCACCGGTAAAGCGAGTTTTCTGAGTTCCAGCACAGACCGGCCCATGGCAGCCTCCCAGGCGCTGGGACTCTCCCCTCCAAGACCAAATTCTATTGGCGCGTTCAGGCGCAGGGCACTACCGGCATTTCTGCCTGGTCCACCGTCTATTACTTCTTCACGCCCTAAGTTTGCTCTCAAACTCAATTTCAGGTTCGCTCCTGTTCAATGAGCAGGAGCGAACCTGTTATCCATGGAGTTCGAATAGTGGGTTGATAGGGTGACCGTCAAACATACAGGCGCAGTCAAATTAACATGCGGGTATAATTTCGGCCGGCAGCCGCATAACAATTTTTGTTTTATACTATCGTCCATGCACAGTCTCACTCCTCAACTTCTCGAAACCTTTCCCTACTCCCAATACGCCGACCCAGGCTCCATCCAACGCGGACGCGCCTATTACAAAGATGGCCGCGTCTGGAGCGTGGAGTTGGTGACCGATAATGAAGCCATTTGCCTGATCGAAGGGAATTCGAACGAATACACTGTTAAAATCGAAGTAGATCAAGAGTCAGGCAGCCTGACTTTTGACTGCGACTGCCCATATGCCGACGAAGGCAACTTCTGCAAACACATGGTCGCCGCCGGGCTGGAACTGAGCGAATACTTAAAAGAGGATGATGAGTACGATGAAGATGAAGAAGAAGATAATATTGTTTCCCCATCTCCATCTGCTCCCAGCGGCAACTGGCAAAATAAACTCAAGGAAACACTCGCTCTGGCGCCGCGTAAATCCAACCCGCCAAATCTGACCCGTTATGTGGCCGTCCTCCTCATGGAACGCGCGCGCATGGGCATGTACGGTTATGGAAGCGACTACCGCTCAAACTATTCCTATTCCCTCACACCATTCATCATCAAGTCGAATGAATGGTACAGTCTCGCAGGCGGCGAGAAAAAATCCCCTCAGGAAATCAATGAATTTCTGGAAACAAACAAGGCATGGATCAAGAAGGGTGAGCGCTTATTCCAACAGGCAAACCCCGCGGGCTGTCTCAACTTAAACCCCGACGCAGTTTCCTTCCTGAACATTCTATCAAATGCAATGCGCTATGGCATCGGCTCGAGCAGCATGTATATGTTCCTGTCCATGCTTCCCAAATTCGAAATCCCCGTTTTCCTCGGCAGTGTTTACCCCGAAAAAATAGAGCGGCGTATCCATGTCCTACCCGAACCTGTGGATATAAAAATTGATATGCAGAGCAATGAAAGCAAACTCACCTTGCAGGCAGGTTACGAACAGGGCGGACAATTCACTCTCCTCCAAAATCGAGTGGATACAATTTCCGTCAACCCCGCCTGGGTCTTGATGGATGACACCGTGGCGCAACTTCGCAATGCGCAAGCGTTATCCATCCTGGACTCGTTCCCAATCCAAATCCCGGCGCAACATGTGGATGTTTTCCGCGAACAATATTTCGCACAAATCGCACAACTGCTCCCCATCAAAAGCGACATCGTCCATTGGCAGAATGTAAATGCCGAACCTACGCCGCGCCTCTATCTTCACGATGATCAAGATAAGATCCTGCGCGCCGACCTGCGCTTTGGCTACGGCGAATATGAACTGCCGCTTGTAAAAGAAGAATTGTATACCGTCGAAACCGTCCCCGAATCATGGGACTTGATCCGCATTCATCGCCAAAACCAACGCGAACAATATTTTTATCAACTGCTCACCGATCCGGCGTATCGCCTCAAGCGCGCAGGCATGCCGCATCCGTATGGCACACTCGAACTGCGCGCCCGCGCGCATCCCTTCGATTTTCTTTTGCATTCCATTCCGCAGCTCACGCAGGCGGGCTTTGAAATATACGGCGAAGACAATCTCAAACTTGGCCGCATCAACCGCAACACCGCCACACTGCGCGTCAGCATTACATCGGGCATTGACTGGTTCGATCTCAAAACCTTTGTCGAATTTGGCGATCAGCAAATTGCATTTCACGATATTCGCAAAGCCCTCAAACGCGGCGAGCATTACATCAAACTTGCCGACGGTTCCGTCGGTCAAATCCCTGAAGAATGGCTGGAGAAATACAAACATCTTTGGAATATGGCGGAAGAGACTGAAGACGGATTCCGCGTCAGCGACTTTCACCTGCCTTTGCTGGATAAACTGCTGGAAGATGACGAAACGCTTCATCCGCCCTCGGAACTGATTCAACGCCGCGAGCGTTTTCGCCATTTCGAGCGGATTGCGCCGCAACCGCTCCCGAAAGGTTTCACCGGCGAACTTCGTCCCTACCAAAAGCACGGCTTCGACTGGTTACACTTCCTCAAGGAATATAACTTCGGCGGCATCCTCGCCGACGACATGGGCCTGGGGAAAACCGTCCAGGTGCTGGCGTATCTCCAATCGAACCAGGAGCAACAAGGAATTCGCACCGAGCGGAGCGACCCGCCAAGGGAGCACAGCCGAAGCGCAAATGGTGAGCATGATCAAAACAATGCAGCGAACCTGCTCGTCGTCCCAAAAAGTCTAATCACCAACTGGCAGAGAGAGTCCAAAAAGTTCACACCCACTTTGCGCTTTCTTGAATACATGGGCAACTTCCGCAACAAGGATATCGCCATCTTCAATGAATATGATGTGGTGCTGACTACGTATGGCACGATGCTGCGTGATATTGAAATTCTGCGCGGATATACATTCAAGCATATCATTCTCGATGAATCGCAAGCCATTAAAAATCCGCTGGCGAAGAGCGCGAAGGCGGCACGGTTGTTGAATGGCGAACATCGCATCGTGATGACAGGCACACCCGTGGAGAATAATACGTTTGAGTTGTGGTCGCAGTTTGCGTTTTTGAATCCCGGCTTGCTTGGCAACATGGATTATTTCAAACACGCATTCGCCAACCCCATCGAAAGCGGCGGCGATGAAAAGGCAATGGCGCTGCTGAAAAGCCTGATCTATCCATTCATCCTGCGCCGCACCAAGGAACAGGTTGCGCCCGAACTACCGCCGCGCACCGAACGCATTATCTATACAGACATGGAACCCGCGCAGAAAAAGCTATACACACAGACCCGTGAAAATTACCGCGCTGAACTGCTGGGCTTAATTGAAAGCGAAGGTATGAACAGCGCGCGCTTCAAAATCCTGGAGGGCTTGCTGCGCTTGCGGCAGATTGCCATTCACCCCGCGCTGGTGGACAAAAAATATAAAGGCGAAGCGCCCAAGTTTGAAATCCTGCTCGAAACATTGGAGACTTTGCAAGCCGAAAATCACAAAGCGCTGATCTTCTCGCAATTTGTGGAAGCGCTCAGACTCGTCAAACGTGAACTGGACGCACGCAAGATCCAATACATGTATCTCGACGGCAAGACACAAAACCGCCAAGCCAAAGTGGATGAGTTTCAAACCAACGACGCTATTCCCTTCTTTCTCATCAGCCTAAAAGCAGGCGGCGTGGGTTTGAACCTGACCACCGCCGATTACGTTATCCATCTCGACCCATGGTGGAATCCCGCCGTCGAAATGCAAGCCAGCGACCGCGCTCATCGCATCGGGCAGGATAAGCCCGTCTTTGTGTATAAAATCATTGCCCGCGCTACGGTGGAGGAAAAGATTTTGCAATTGCAGGAAAAGAAACGCGCCCTCGTAAAAAACATCATCTCCAACGAAGCCAGTTTCTTCAAGTCGCTCACGAAGGATGATGTGAAGGCGTTGTTTGAGTAATTCTGTAATAGTCAGATAAAGACTGAACAAACCTTGCCACCGCGACTTGCGAAATTTACTCTGCGGTGGCCGGGTGCGCGGCACCGGCAAATCCTCGATCACACCCATGGACGTGCCCAGATCCCGCTCATATTTTCCATTGCGCTGATCCCGCCGTTCCGGAGTTCTTTGATAAGGTGCCGCATTCACAAACGCATTGACCTCTTCTTCCAGCACTTGCACCAGCATGTACTTGATCGCCAGGCGTAACCGTTCCTGAAGTAAATCCTCGATCATCACTTGACCTTCTTCATCAAGTCGTTTATGATTTGTTGTGGGAGCCATGGCCTTCTCCTTGTTTTGGTTTTGTCACCTACAAGGATACCAGGACTCCCTCTACTTTTACACAACTTTCGTTATACTACCGCGGCCCATTCGGCCTGGCACAGTTGTGAGAATTGAATAACCGGATTTGTCTGGCGTCACAACCGTCAACCCTGTTATGGGGTTGATGGCATTTCTTATCCCACAGTGACGCCGAAAGAAGAAGTTTTAAGAAAGGAGAGTTTTAATATGGAACGGATCAGCCATTCTATCATCAAGCGCATTGCCTTTATCGGCAATTACCTGCCGCGCCAGTGCGGCATTGCAACGTTTACCACCGATCTCTGCGAGGCCATTGCTAATGAATACAAAGGCACGGCTTGCATTGCGCTGCCGGTCAATGACACGGAAGCGGGTTATGAGTACCCGCCGCGTGTTCGTTTTGAACTGGCGGAGAAGGATATCGAATCCTACCGCCGCGCCGCCGATTTCTTGAACATCAACAACGTGGATATGGTGTCTTTGCAACATGAATACGGCATCTTCGGGGGAAAAGCGGGCAGTTATATTCTCGAGACCCTGCGCCAACTGCGCATGCCCGTCGTCACGACGTTACACACAATCCTGCGGGATCCCAATCTCGATCAGCGCCGGGTGCTCGAAGAAATCGTGTCTTTGTCTGATCGTGTGGTCGTCATGAGCGAACGCGGCGCTGAATTCCTGCAAAGTATTTATCACGTACCCGAAAAGAAGATCGACCTGATCCCGCACGGCATTCCCGATGTTCCATTTGTGGACCCAAGCTTTAACAAAGATCTGTTTGGGGTCGAGGGCAAAAGCGTTTTGCTTAGTTTTGGCCTGCTCTCGGCCAACAAAGGCATTGAGAATGTCATCGCGGCTCTGCCTCATATTTTGGAGAAATATCCAAATGTGGTGTATATCGTCGTCGGCGCGACCCATCCACACGTCATACAGAACGAAGGCGAAACCTATCGTTTATCCCTGCAATGGCTGGCCCACGAAAAGGGTGTGGAAGGAAATGTGATCTTCTATAACCGCTTCGTCAGCCTGGAGGAATTGATCCAGTTTATCAGCGTGTCGGACATATACATAACGCCGTATCTCGACGTGGCGCAGATCACCTCGGGGACATTGGCGTATACCCTGGGGGCTGGAAAGGCGGTAATCTCCACGCCATACTGGTATGCAGAAGAAATGCTGGCGGATGAACGCGGGGCCTTGGTGCCCTTCAACGATCCGCAAGCACTGGCCGACCAAGTGATCGATCTACTGGGCAATGAGTCAAAACGTCATGCCATGCGGAAGCGTGCTTATCTTTTCGGTCGGGATATGATCTGGCCGCAGGTTGCCCGCCGTTATATGACAACATTTGAACGCGCGCGCTCTGAACGTCATCATTTTGCGCAGGCCGACTTCGCGGTCAAGCCATTGGATAAGCGCGCCTGGGAATTGCCCCCGCTCAAATTGGATCATTTGCGCCACCTCACGGATAATACCGGCATATTGCAACATGCCATTTTCACCATCCCCAACTATCGCGAAGGTTACACCACAGATGATAATGCCCGCGCCCTGATGGTCAGTGTGCTCCTGGATGAACTGGGAAACAAGGCAGCCACCGAATTGGCCACGCGCTACCTGGCATTCATCTGGTATGCCTTCAATCCTGAAACAGGGCGCTTCCGGAACTTTATGGATTATCAGCGCAATTGGCTCGAAGAGAGTGGTTCGGACGACAGCCACGGCCGCGCATTGTGGGCGCTGGGCACCCTGCTGGGCCGTTCGAATACGCCAACCTTGCATAATATGGCCGGCCGCATATTCGAGCAATCGCTGCTGGCGATCCTTCAAACAACCAGCCCGCGCGCCTGGGCCTTCGCACTGATCGGCATCCATGAGTATTTAGAGCGCTTTGCCGGCGATCGGCGCGTCACCCAAGTACAGGAGGAGTTAGCAGGGCGGTTATTCTCACTTTACAAGGATAACCGGGTAGATGGATGGAACTGGTTTGAGAACAAGCTGACTTATTGCAATGCGGCACTATCACAGGCCATGCTATTGTGCGGCCAGTCTCTATCAAATCCTGAAATGACCGAGGTGGGTCTGGAGTCGCTAGGCTGGCTGGCCGAATTACAACATGCGGATACGGAAGGAAAGCATTTCGTTCCCATCGGCTCGAACGGTTTTTATCAACGGGGCGGCGAACGCGCCCGCTTCGATCAACAACCTGTGGAGGCGCAGTCGATGATTTCCGCCTGCCTCGAAGCTCATCGTATCACGGGGAAAAAGAGCTGGCACATAGAAGCACGCCGAGGTTTCGAATGGTTTCTCGGGCGAAACGACTTGCACCTGCCGGTCTACGATCCGACGACAGGCGGCTGTCGCGATGGCCTGCATCCTGACAGGTTGAACGAGAATCAAGGTGCAGAGTCCACTCTCGCCTTTCTCCAGTCACTTTTGGAATTAAGATTATCAGAAAATGTTGGTCAACTCAATGAATATACCCATAATGAACAATCATCACTCAGATCTATTTCAACGCTCCAAACTCAACCCCATTCTGACAGCGGCAACCTGGCCGTATCAAGTCAATAGCGTATTCAATCCCGGCGCGACTTTACTGACGGACGGTACCACCCTGCTATTATGCCGCGTGGAGGATCGCCGCGGCCATTCCCATCTATGCGCCGCCCGTTCATCGAATGGCATCGATCACTGGCAGATCGACGCCCAGCCCACCCTCGCTCCCGACCCGGATCACTTTCCGGATGAACTGTGGGGCATAGAAGACCCACGCATCACCTATGTTCCTGAATTGGGCCAGTATGCCATCACCTATACCGCGTACGCAAACGGCGGGCCGTGTGTGGCCCTGGCACTCACAAAAGATTTCCACTCCTTCGAGCGGTATGGCGTGATCATGCAACCGGAGGACAAAGATGCGGCTCTTCTGCCGCACAGGATCAATGGCCAGTGGGCCTTGATCCATCGCCCGCTTGGCGGGCTCAACGCGCATATGTGGTTATCCTACTCATCAGACCTGCGGAACTGGGGTGGACACAAAAAAATTCTCGAGGCGCGGCTCGGCGGCTGGTGGGATGCGAACAAAATCGGTCTCTCCTCCCCCCCGATCGAGACTTCACAAGGCTGGCTGGTGATTTATCATGGCGTAAAGGATAACGCGTCCGGCTGCATTTACAGATTAGGTCTCGCTCTATTTGATCTGAATGAACCGGAGCGTTGTTTGAAACGCGGCGACGAGTGGGTGTTTGCGCCCGAACAGCCGTACGAGCAATATGGGGATGTGGATAAAGTTATCTTTCCGTGTGGTCACACTCTTGCGTCTGACGGAGATACGTTACGAATCTATTATGGCGCTGCGGATACGAGTATCGCAATGGCCACCGGGAGTGTGCGTGCCATGCTTCAATGGTTACAAGAACGAGGTAAAGAACAATCAGATCCAAATCTTTAGCAAGTCAAAGAGAATCGATCCACATGATCGTTCGTCACTTCTTTTCCAAACGAATTGTCACAGGAGGTGGTCATGAACCTCCACGAAGACAATCCAATCACGCACTGAACCTGCGGATTTGGATGGATCGTCCGTCTGGAAGAGCGAAAGAGCCTCTACTACGCAGCAGCAAAATAACCGATAGAAAACTATTTTGCCTTGCCAGAAAATCTGGCAGGGCATTTTTATTAAAGTTGTATAATGCGAACATTCCATTTCCCGGAGCCGTGAATTGCCTTCCATTCCCCACCTCAAAAAATCAGATATTGCCCGCTGGACAGATGAAGCGTATTTCCAACGAAAACTAAAGTATTATGAACAGGGCGCCATCTACGAACAGCGACGCCAGGGAATAGACTCATCGCAGAAATACGCGCACGAACCAAGAAACTCCGCGCATTTCAGGATGAATTGAACCGGCTCAAACCATGATTTCCAGCCTTGCATCCGCCCTCCAAGCTCATTTCGGCTTCGACTCTTTCCGCACGGGTCAGGAAGAAGCGATTCAATCTCTCCTCGATCATCAGCACACGCTCGTCATCATGCCCACCGGCGCGGGAAAATCGCTTATCTACCAATTCGCCGCGCTGCAATTCGACGGCCTGACCCTCGTCATTTCGCCGCTCATCGCGTTGATGAAAGACCAGGTGGACGCGCTCAATCGCAAAGGGATTCCCGCCACATTCATCAACAGCGCGATCCCAACAGGCGAGCAGACAAAAAGATTGACTCTCCTCGCACAGGGAAAATATAAACTTGTATATGTCGCACCTGAACGACTACGCAATGTGACTTTTCTCCAATCCCTTCAATCGCAAGCTTTGAGCCTGCTCGCCGTCGACGAATCTCACTGCATCTCCGAGTGGGGACACGACTTTCGTCCTGATTATCTCCACATCGCCGAAACGCGGCGGAAATTGGGAAATCCATTGACCGCCGCATTGACCGCCACCGCGACGCCCAAAGTGCAGGACGATATCGTTCGATTATTGGGTTTGCCCGAATCTACAAAACGAATTGTGACGGGATTCAATCGTCCGAATCTCGCACTCGAAGTGAAATATACGGCGGACGTCGAAGCCAAGTTCCGCGCGTTGAATGAATTGCTCGGCAATTCTGAATTGAATTCGGACTTACCACAAGGCGGGGCCTTGATTTACACAGGCACGCGCCGAGACGCGGAGGAAGTCGCGGAATTCGTGCGCGTGGTTTGCAGACTCAAGGCGGAGCACTATCACGCGGGATTGTCCGCCGAAGACCGCTCGCACATTCAAGAAGGATTTATCAATGGGACGACGCCCGTCATCGTTGCCACCAACGCCTTCGGCATGGGCATTGACCGCGCCGACGTGCGCCAGGTGATCCATTATTCACTGCCGGGTTCGCTGGAAGCGTATTATCAAGAGGCAGGCCGTGCGGGACGCGATGGACTTCCCGCAAGAGTCGTTTTGCTGTATGACCCACAAGACCGCGCCTTGCAGGAATTCTTTATTCAAAACGGAATTGTCTCGCCCGAAGAATTGCAAATCATTTACCACGCCATCGGGGACGCAGACAGCGAAATCTGGATGACCAGCGACGATTTCTCGCGCCGCACGGATTTGCATCAAGTCAAGATCAAAGTAGGGCTCGCTGAATTGGAACGGATCGGGGCGGTCGAGCATCTCGGCGACGACGGGGTGAGGATGTTATTGCGAAAAGGCAAATGGGATTCCGCCGCAATCCAAAAAGCCGCAGTGCGAAGCAGAGTGCACACGCAGAATCGCATGGAACAACTCGAACACATGATTCATTATGCCGAGTCGAATCATTGCCGCCGCAAAATCGTCTTGAACCATTTTGGCGATACCGGCAGTGCAGATGCACCCGTATGCTGCGATAATTGTCTCTCGCAAAAGGAGACGTCCGAGTCGAGCGGTGATGTAACGCAAATGAGTCATGCTGAACGCGCCGCGCTTGTCATCCTTGATGCGGTTCGTAAATTAGGAGTTCGTCAAGTGGGACGCGAAAAACTGGCGCAAATTCTCAAAGGCTCGAAGGCACAGGACATCCTGAAATTCCATTATGATAAACATGCTTATTATGCCAAACTCGCCGCTATTCAGCAAAACCAAATCGAAGAGATGATTCGGGAACTTACTTCGCTTGGATATTTCAAAGTCATCGGCGGCGAGTATCCCGTGCTGAGTCTGACGCCGAAGGGCGAAGCGGCCATCAAACAAAAATCTTCCATCGAACTGAAAATGCTGCGCGGATTATCCGGTCAGGCAATCGAAAAGAAGAAAGCACAATTGCAGGCAGGCGGGACAGTTGAATACACCGCACAACTTCTTGCAGATGGAAACACGCCCGAACAAATCGCGCTCCAACGCGGACTTACAATGATGACCATCTACAGTCATTGTGCGAAACTTATCGAAGCGGGGAAATTGGATATAGATAAGATTGTTCCAAAAGAAGTACAAGAGAAAATCGCGAAGGCGGTTCAAGAAGCCGGCTCAACGCAATATCTCTCGCCCATCAAGAATCATTTGCCCGAAGAAATTACTTTCGAAATGATTCGCTGCGTGATCGCGGCTCGTTCCCAGACTTCCGAAGCGCCAAAGAACGGCGAAACTTCGGAAGTCTTTGCTCTCGATTCAATCACTTCCTATCTTTCCTGCTCTCATCCGCGTCCCCTCACAGGCAATTGGAATATCGGCTTCGCGCTCGACTTTCACAGCAGCTTCACAGGCGCGGACTGGAATCGAAGCGGCATCGGCGACCTCACCTATCGCCTCAAATATCAATCCGATGCGAGCGCGTTGCCGGCGCTCATCGAACACACGCGCAAACTTTTTCTCGCATATCCCGAAACGAATCAATTCGATGTGATCCTTCCCGTTCCATCGTCCACGCAGCGCAGTTTCAGCCCCGTTCACGAATTTTGTAAAGCGTTATCGTGTGCGCTCGCCAAGCCCATGCAAACATCTCTCGTCAAAACCCGCCAGACCCAGCCGCAAAAAGAAATGCAAACCCTCGTGCAAAAGCGTGACAACGTGGCGGGCGCATTCGCAATAAACGGCGATATAACAGGCAAGCGCATTCTCATCGTTGACGATCTCTTCGATTCAGGCGCGACGCTCGAAGAGATCACTTGCCTTCTTCTAAAACATCAAGCATCCCGCGTCAATGTACTCACTCTCACCCGCACCATTCACGCCGACTCATGACCCCATCTCCTGACTCCCTTGCTCTTCTTCTCATTTGTTCGCAACTGGGTTTGGATGATGAATCCATCAAGCCGCTGACTTTGCGCGAATGGAACCCGCTCGCCCGCAGACTCCAAGCTGCGTCCCTCCGGCCTTTAGACCTGCTCACCGTTTCGACCACCGATTCTCCATTGGAACTTTCAAACGATGAGCGCGCGCGAATCGCATCTCTGGTTTCGCGTGACATTCAAGCTGAATTGAATCATCTCGCCGCGCTTGGCATTTATCCAATCACGCGCGCCGATCCCGATTACCCTGAAAGGTATCGCCAGCGATTAAAAGATTCTGCACCGGCGGTTTTATTTTATGCAGGCGAAAAAGTATTGCTGGGCCAGCCCGGAATCGCAGTGGTTGGATCGCGTCATCTCGACGACGCGGGAAAAGATTGCGCGGCGTTTGTCGGTAATGCATGCGGGCTTTCAGGGATGGTCTTATATTCGGGCGGTGCGAAGGGCGTGGATACGATCAGCATGGAGGCCGCGCTCGCGGCACGCGGAACAGCCGTCGGTGTGCTGGCGGATAGTTTGGAGCGCGCTGTTCGGGGTCCGAAAGAAGCGCTTAATCGCGGCGACTTGTGCCTCGTCACGCCGTACAGCCCCAATGCGGGATTTTCCGTCGGCGCGGCAATGGGCCGCAATCGCCTGATCTATTGTCTCGCGGATTACGCCATCGTGGTCGCATCCGACGCGGAGACGGGCGGGACATGGGCGGGCGCAACTGAAACGCTTAAAAACAATTGGGTTCCCGTTTTTGTTTTGGAACACGAAGCCATGCCTGCTGGAAATAAACTATTGTTGCAGAAAGGTGCGCTGACATTCCCACATCCGTTCAATGAAGCGGCTGTAAAGCTGCCAAATTGGCTGAAGGAGAAGGCAGTGAACCTGCCATCCCAACCCAGCCAGCCGAACTTATTTTGATGTCCACCCCAAACACAAGGAAAGACCATGTTTGATTCACCTCATCGTCGTTTCAACCTACTGACGGGCGAATGGGTATTGGTTTCACCCCAGCGCGCCAAACGCCCGTGGCTGGGACAAACCGAAAAACCCCCGGTTGAGAACCTGCCGCAATATGATCCCACATGCTATCTTTGCCCGCGCAACGAACGGGCCGGGGGGATCAAAAACCCGGATTACCGCGGGACATTCACTTTCGACAATGACTTTGCTTCGCTTTTGCCAGATTTGATCCAGGGGACACACGTACCAGACTCGCCATTGCTGAATGTCGAGCCGGAACGCGGCATTTGTCGTGTGGTTTGTTTCTCGCCCCGCCATGACCTGACACTGCCCGAGTTGGAAATCCCTGCCCTGGAAGGCGTGATCGCCGCCTGGGCGGAACAAACCCGCGAACTAGGCAAAAAGGATTTCATCCAGTATGTGCAAGTCTTCGAGAACAAGGGCGCGATGATGGGCTGCTCGAACCCTCATCCGCACAGCCAGGTATGGGCCAGCGGTCATATCCCCAATGAACCTGCGAAGGAAGTGGAAAACCAGAAAGCATACTTCAATGAGCATGGGCAGCCGCTTTTATCCGAATATTTGGATGAAGAACACAAACACAAGGAACGACTGATTGCCGTAAACGATCATTTCACGGCGCTGGTCCCGTTCTGGGCGATATGGCCGTTTGAGACGCTGGTGATCGCTCATCGCGCCATGTCATACCTTACAGACCTGACCTCCAGTGAAGCAAGCGGGTTGGCAGATATTCTCAAGCAAATCACCACCCGCTACGATAATTTATTCGAGATTTCCTTTCCTTATTCGATGGGTTTTCACCAGGCTCCTTTCGATGACCAGCCTCACCCCGAATGGGTACTGCATGCCCATTTTTATCCACCCCTGTTGAGGTCAGCCAGCGTGCGAAAGTTCATGGTCGGTTTCGAGATGCTGGCGATGCCCCAGCGCGACATCACGCCTGAAATAGCGGCCGCGCGGCTGAGGGAAGTGCCCACGCTGCATTATAGGAAACGGTAACCTGATGTTTCCGGTTTTAGGTTCTTCGTAACTGCTCACAGGGTTGCGCATAAAAACAGCACATATGTCAACTCGAGCATCGATTTCGAAATATGGCTATATTTAGTGCTGCTACCTATGTCAAAGCTCGTCAGATATCGAGCAACATTCCAATATATGAGACGTTCCAAGACAGGTGTGAGCAGTTACGATCTTTTTAATGGCAGGCCCGGAATACATCACGGGCGAGATCATCCATGTGGATGGAGGCAGGCACCTGGTTTAGGAGAAGAGATAAATCTTCGTTTATCTCTGTTCTTCTTGATTTTAGGAGGCATCAATGGACAAGACTTTTATCAAGGATTTGCTGGTACGCGGTATCATCGGCATTCGCGAATGGGAGCGGGAGAAGCCGCAGGATATCCTGATCAACATCACAGCCTTCACGGATACGAGCCGCGCCGCCCAAAGCGATGACATCGGCGATTGCGTGGACTACAGCGCTTTGGCAAAGAAGGTTCAGGCTCATGCCGAAACTTCCGCGCGCTTCACGGTGGAGGCGCTGGCCAACGACCTGGCAAGGATATGTTTGGAGCAAAAGGGGATACAAAAAGTGATCGTGCGAGTTGAAAAGCCAGGGGCAGTCCGGTTCGCTCAATCGGCCGGTGTGGAGATCGAACGCGGCCGCGATGAGTGATCTGCATCAGGCATATTTAAGTCTGAGTTCCATCATCAGGCTCATCGAAGCCAGGCTCGGGCGCATCCGTTCTGCGGATAAAAATGCGCCGCGCACCATTGACCTGGATATCGTGCGGTTCGATGAGCAGCCGCTCAATATCGAGTTCTGGGCTTATGCCTTTGTGGTCGTGCCGCTGGCGGAATTGATGCCCGATTTTGTTCATCCCGTCTGCGGAGAAAGGTTATCCAAAGTCGCAGAGCAATTGCAAAGGCAGGTTTGGATCGCGCCGCGCCGGGAACCATCTATATCTTAAGCTGACCCGCTCCCCTGCTAATATTATCGAGAAATTCCTGACGAGTTGCGCTGTTGGTCCGGAATCCGCCCTGCATGGCGGAAGTGGTCATGCGGGCGTCATGTTTGCGGACGCCGCGCATCATGGTGCATAAATGCAGGGCTTCCACAACCACGGCCACCCCGTGAGGCTGAAGCAGGTCGCTGATGAAATCGGCGATCTGACGCGTCAGGCGTTCCTGCACCTGAAGGCGGCGGGCAAACATATCCACCACACGCGGAATTTTCGAAAGTCCGATCACTTTTCCGTTTGGCAAGTAAGCCACGTGCACACGCCCGATGAAGGGCAGCAGGTGATGTTCACAAAGGCTGTAGAACTCGATATCGCGCACGATCACCATTTCATCATACGAAACATGAAAGATCGCACCGTTAATGAGTTTTTCAGGATCCACACGATAGCCGGCCAGCAATTCGGGATACATGCGCGCCACGCGCTTGGGCGTATTCTTCAAGCCTTCGCGTTCCGGGCGCTCACCCACGGCACGCAATAAGGCAAGTGTGGCGGCCTCGATGGCAGGGGTATCGATTTCCGCATCGAAAGATTCAGGAAATTTTTGATTTAAATCATCTTCATTCATAACGGTTCTCCAAGTCAGGCGTTAATTGTATCAAAATAAAAAGCTCCCGCAGGCAATCCATTGCTCATCGATCCCGGGATTCCTTACATTTGTCGTTTATTTAATGATTAAAGGCAACCCGCTTAAGGGGGTAAAACGGCCTATAATTCCTCTAACATTATTTTTCAACGAGGAGGCACAAATGGAATTCACACAACTTGGCCGGACCGGCCTCAAGGTATCGCGTTTCTGTCTGGGCACGATGAACTTTGGCCCGTTGACCGGCGAGGAAGACGCCTTTGCCATCATGGATAAGGCACTTGACCTCGGCATTAATTTTTTCGATACAGCCAACGTTTACGGTTGGAAAATCGGCGAAGGCGTGACGGAAAACATCGTCGGGCGCTGGTTCGCCCAGGGCGGGGGACGACGCGAAAAAACCGTGATCGCCACAAAAGTTTTTGGGAACATGGGGGATTGGCCCAATCAATCCAGGCTTTCCGCATTGCATATCCGCGCGGCCTGCGAAGCTTCGCTCAAACGCCTGCACACCGATCACATTGACCTGTATCAAATGCACCATGTGGACCGCAGCACGCCGTGGGAGGAAATCTGGCAGGCCATGGAGGTGCTGGTTCAGCAGGGCAAAGTGTTGTACGTCGGTTCTTCCAACTTTGCAGGCTGGCAAATCGCCAAGGCACAGGAAGCCGCCAGGGCACGTGCCTTTATGGGATTGGCGAGCGAGCAGAGCCTTTACAGCTTGAACGATCGCATGATCGAATTGGAAGTGATACCGGCTTGTGAAGACTACGGGCTGGGTCTCATCCCGTGGAGTCCGCTTGCGGGAGGATTATTGGGCGGTGTACTGCAAAAGGTCAAGGAAGGCCGCCGCGCTAGGCCGGATTTACAGAAGGAGATCAAGGCCAAGCTTACCAAACTCGAAGCCTGGGAGAAGTTCTGCAAAGCCAGGGGAGAACAACCTGCAATTGTGGCGCTGGCATGGATATTGAGAAATCCGGCGGTTTCCGCGCCGATCATCGGACCGCGCACCATGGAGCAATTGACGGGTGCGTTGCGAGCCTTCAAGATCAAATTCTCGAAGGATGAATTGCAAAAGATCGACAAGATTTGGCCTGGCCCCGGCGGTGAAGCGCCCGAAGCTTACGCCTGGTAATTTTATGATGAATTCAATGAAAGGCAAGCGCGTCATCATTAGCGGCCCAACCTCTGGCATTGGAAAAGAGATCGCGGTGCAATTGGCCGCTCTGGGTGCGGAAGTGATTCTTGCCTGCCGCGATATCAAAAAAGGAAACAAGACCGCGGCGGAGATCACGCATCGTACCGGCTCAACAAAATTGGTGGTGATGAAGATGGATGCATCCAGCCAGAAATCGATGCGCGAGTTTGCGCGTGGATTTCGCCGAAAGTATCGCCGCCTGGATGTGCTGATCAATAATGCAGCGGGCAATCGCGGTACATTGCCAAAGATCAACAGCGTGGATGGCATCGAGTTGACCTTTGCCACAAACGTACTCGGCTATTTTCTGCTGACGCAGGAATTGCTGGAGGCGCTGAAGAAGAGCGCACCGGCGCGCATCATCAATGTGGCCTCGACCTATGCCAGCGATCTCGACCTGGACGATCTGCAGTTTGAACGGCGTCCCTTCGAAAGTTTCAAAGCGTATGCCCAGTCAAAAGCCTGCAACCGGCTGTTCACCTGGGCGCTGGCGCGGCGGCTGGACGGAAGCGGCGTGACCGCCAATGCCATGGCGCCGGGGCTAATCACCGAGACCGGACTATATCGCAATGCTCCGCCGGAGCTGGTTGGCCGCCTGACCCAGTATTCCGGCGGGCGGACAAGCGCACAGGGCGCAGAGACAGCCGTCTGGCTGGCGAGTGATTCCGAAGTCGAAGGCCTGAGCGATAAGTTCTTCGAAGATCGCAA
>PMLN01000309.1 GCA_003158885.1 Anaerolineae bacterium | reverse complement strand
CGATAGGGCCGGCTATCATAGCCCGCGCCAAGAAACACGACCTGCCCCACGTTTTCAAGCAGCGCATCCCTTACGATTTGGTCGAAAAACGAAGTACGCGCCAGCATGAATTCATAAGCGCCCGGAGTAATCCGGTTTTGCAGAACCCACGCCCGAGCCACAGGATCTTTCAAGGAATTCCTCTGTTCGCCGGTCAAAAATATCTTCGCAAGATCGTCGCTGCCCCTGATTTCTTCCCTGGGATCACTGGCGGACAAAGCCCGCATATAGGCCGTCGCCATAGCGGTGCCCGATGTCTGTTGTTCTAACGAATGCACGTTAGCCATTTCGTTCTCCCATCACCCTTTAACGTAGGATAACTTTTCGCAGATGAGACCCTCCTTCAATTTGAACAGATCAACCCCGCGGACGTGTCCTTTTTTGCCGGCGGCATCGACCCAATCGTAGCGCCAGCGCGCCACACAGCGGAGTCCCAAGCCAAAAATCTCCTCAACTTCGATGTGAGCCTGGGGCGAGGCAAGGAAGAAATCGTGCCAAAACCGGGCAACCGCTTCCTTCCCGGCGTATACCGTGCCATCGGGAGATGGATCCGTGTTCTCGAAAACGCAATCGTCGCTCATCAACTGCATCATCCAGGCGACATCATGACGATTGAAGGCCTCATTGAACTCAAGGACCATGCGCACGCCGGACTCTATCTTTGACATGCGGATCGGACTCATATCAATAACACATCCTTTCCATTCTTCCGGCCAATCATTTACCACACATAAGGCACGAGGCGATAGCGAACTCTCTTGGTATATTCGATGTATCCCGGCAAATCCTTCTTCAGAAGCTTCTCCTCACCCAGGATACGCCACACCAGCCCGAGACTCACCAGCACGAAGAACAAAAGTCCCCACCATGAACCAAGGGCGAGCGGTATGCCTATAATCAAGACCAGGACTCCCACGTATAAAGGATGCCTGACAAACGCATAGGGACCGGTGGATATAACTTTTTGTTCTTCAAAGGTCTGGACGGCGGAAGCCGCGAAGCTATTTTCCCTGAACACAAAATACCAGATCAGGCAACTCAACACAACCAGCAAGTCTCCGACCCACGAAACATAGGGCGGAACCCGGGACCAGCCGAAGCGGTGATCGAGGGCGGAGAAAACCAGCAAGGCGATGTCTCCGAGAAACGCGACCACAACGAATATTTTTTGCCCTGTGCTTGTTCCTTCCGTTGGTACAGTCTGCAGTCGCCGCTCGATGAGGGCCGGATCTTTAATGGAGAAGTATACGCCGCCCGCGCTCAACAAGACCATAAAGAGGAGAATAAAGACCCAGGCCTGCCAATAGTTCAACGTCCAAGCTGGTAGAAAAAGCATAAGCCCAAGTACGATAACACCCAGAAGGAAATTTCTTATTGTTGGAATGATGAGCTTGTTCATTTTATTCAGTTCCTTTTCTGGTTTTCTCGGCGCACACGCCTGATTCTAACCGTGATATGCGAATTGGACTCATAAAGATAACACCTCAGTGGAAAGTTGATTGGATGGCTAACCACGGAACTCACCCGTTCCGCTGGCTCAAGCAGGGAGTGCGGGCAGGCCAGGTTGACTGCTGTCAACTCCGGCACTGAAGACGGCTTCAGCTGGAACGACGTGTTGCGCACTGTTGCCAGTTTTCCCGGCTGACCCAATAGAGGTAATGATGAACAGGAGTAGTATACCCTTGCATCGATTCCGGAAACTGATAAAAGCTCTCGCCGACGCGCACCCCACCTACAGCTTCCTGCATCTTTATAGAAGCCACATTGCTGACATTGGGCGAGGCCTCGACACTTAAACATTCTGTATGGGTGAACAGATAATCCAATAATCCGCGTTTGATCTCCACGCCATATCTGCTTCCCCGGAATTCGGGCAGCAACTTTATATCGGTTGTGGCAATACCATCCTGATCAGGCCGGTCCATTCTACATTCACCGATAGCCTGGCCTGTTGTTTTTATTTCGGCCACAAGTAGTTGCTGGAATTCAAATGTTCCACTCTCGGAAATTTGACGTTTCACATCCTCACGTGTAATCAACATTCCACCCGGAAAGCCTGCGTTGGACATGACTTGTGGGTTCAATAGTCGGATGGTCAAGTGGTCAGATGGTCGAAAGGAGATTGCTTCGCCTTTTCAAGGCTCGCGTTGCTCGCAATGACACTTGCCAAGGCTGCAATGACACTTACCAAGCATTCGGCAGGAACGAAATACCAATGAAGACCAGTATCAGGGAAGCGAGGATGGCAAGGAAAGAATACTGAAAGCGAAGTTTATCGTTCAAAGCTTTGAAGCGCGAGGGCAGGTGCGCCACTGCAGCGGCGATCAACATGGTGATCATGTGCAGAATGCGGTACATTGGAAAACCAGTGACGACGATGCCATTCCAAATGAAATAGACCAGGCCGAGCAAGACCTGCAAATCCATCAGGCCGCTAAAACCGGAGGCGAGGCCGCGATCCATGCCCTTGAAGAGGCTATTGGCAGCCCAACCGACGGCGAATTTGACAATTGCGACCACGGCAACAGCCATGATGATCCAGCGAATGAAAGAATGAACGGCGAGAAGAGTGTCCATATGTTCTCCTTTAAAATTTTCGGCGCAATCATAGCATAGAAGGAATTCTCGTGTAGAATCGTAAAAGATTTAAACATAACGGACACGAAGGACACAAAGCAAAGAAAATACGTTGTGGCCCAGCGCACTTGGCCATTTGGAAACCATCGGAGGAAGCATGCCTTACGAATTTATTTTGACAGAAACACGCGGACGGGTAGAATTGATCACGCTCAACCGTCCGCAGGCGCTCAACGCGCTCAACCACAAGCTGGTGAGCGAGGTAATGGAGGCGCTCGAAGCGTTCGATCAGAACGAGGCCGTCGGCGCGATGGTGATCGCCGGAAACGAAAGAGCCTTCGCCGCAGGCGCAGATATCAAAGAGTTGGCAGATCAGAACGCACAACAGATCAAGGAGAGCGATCACGTGGCGGTATTCAACCGCATCATGAGTATTCGCAAACCGATCATTGCGGCAGTATCGGGATACGCGCTGGGCGGCGGATGCGAACTGGCCATGTCGTGCGACATGATCGTCGCATCGGAGTCGGCAAAGTTCGGCCAGCCGGAGATCAACATCGGAGTCATCCCTGGCGCGGGCGGAACCCAACGGCTGGTGCGTGCGGTAGGCAAAGCGCTGGCGATGGAAATGATCCTCAATAACCGGACGCTTTCGGCGCAGGAAGCCCAGCAATTCGGCCTGGTCAATCGCGTAGTGTCCGTTGACCAGTTTCTTAATGAGGCGTTGAAGCTGGCGGAGGAGATCGCGGGGCGCGCACCGGTGGCGGTACGTGTGGCAAAGAAGCTGATCAATCAAGCATATGAACTTTCATTGAAAGAAGGATTAGGCGAGGAAAAACGGGAGTTCTACGATTTATTTACCACCGAAGACCAGAAGGAAGGTATGAAAGCCTTTGTTGAAAAACGCAAGCCGAATTGGCGGGGGAGATAGTCGGGTAGTCACGTAGTCCGATAGTCACATAGTCCGGTAGTCGGATAGTCTTGTGGTCGCGTAGTCGTGTGGTCGAAACAATTCGAGAGTATGACTAACAATCATCAGACCTTATCATGCACACTTATTCGGAACTTAAGTCGGCTTTGATCGGATTGAGACTAAGCGATAAAGCGGTCATCGCTCATGCTTCGCTTAAGGCCTTTGGCCAGGTCGAAGGAGGAGCCGATTCTTTGGTGCGCGCAGTGCTCGATTCGGTCGGCGCATTGATGATGCCGACGTTTACCTACCAGACGATGATCACACCAGAAGTCGGGCCGCCGAACAACGGGATCACCTACGGAAGCGGAGGCGATCTGAACCGGATGGCTGCGCCGTTTGACCGCCACATGCCCGTTGATAAAGAGATCGGGATCGTCCCTGAAACGTTACGCCGCCACCCGTTTGCGAAGCGAAGCCTGCACCCGATCCAATCCTTCACCGGTGTGCATGTGGAGAAATATCTCGCGGCGCAGACCATGCAGAATCATCTGGGGCCGATTGGGGCGTTGGCGGAGGCGAACGGCTGGGTTTTATTGCTGGGCGTGGATCATACGGTCAATACCAGCATCCATTATGCGGAAAAACTGGCGGGAAGAAAACAATTTACGCGCTGGGCACTATTGCCCGACCGCATCGTGGAATGTCCGGGCTTTCCCGGCGACTCGGCGGGCTTCAATGCCATCGCACCTGAACTGGTCAAGGATACACGGAAGATCCAGGTGGGAACCACCATCGTCCAGGCCGTGCCAATGCAAGCATTGTTTTCAATAACCATCGAGAGGATCAAAGAAAACCCGCTCGCCTTGCTGTGCGAGCGGGAGGATTGCGAACGATGTAATGCGGTAAGAGAAGCAGTTTTGGGTTGAATGATTTTACTTTCGTTCGACGACGTGCAGGTTATTTTAGCTCGCGCCAAAAACTTTCAATAACTCAACTTTTGCATTCGGAGCGACGAGTTCCGCGTTATGTTGGATTTCCTGTAAGTGATGCACAACCGCCTCTTCACTGATACCGGAGGGCGCATACGTGGTAAAGACTACATTATGCGTTTGAGGAGTGATCTGCGTGCGTTGATCCGGCCCGTAGATGATGCTCGAGATGACGGCTTCAGTATCACGAATCAGCATGTCACCCGCCTTGGTAAGCTGCTGTGCCCCGCGCAGAAGGGTGTAGGTTTCCGTTCCCTGAGCGACATCCAGAGTCAGAGGCAGATGGACTGAATCCAGATCATGTCCAGCCGTTAGAAGCAGGTTATCCATTTCGGCCATGAACATGGCTTCGACCAGGGCCGCAACGCTGGGTATGGATTTGCCCTTGAAGAGAATCGACTCGAGTTGAAGCTGGACGTGATAGGTCTTCTTGAACTGCCGATAATACGCTTCGTAGACCTGCAAGATCGGATGGCTCAATAACGCGACACGATCCTGACCTGCAAAGCGGGAGCGCAATTCT
>PMLN01000201.1:5673-5828 GCA_003158885.1 Anaerolineae bacterium | reverse complement strand
TTTCATCGGGGCTGGCGTGGAACAGGTCGGCTACCTGGCGGCGGCCTTCATCAATGGTTTGCTTGGCTTGCTGTCCGGCCCAATGCAAACTGGAAGGGTTGCCGAAGTTTGCGCGATAGCACGGGAGCATCGCTTCGACCACGCGCGGGTCAAGT
>PMLN01000201.1:0-5593 GCA_003158885.1 Anaerolineae bacterium | reverse complement strand
GTGTCGGGCTGGTTGTGCAGGAAATCCACCAGCGGGTCAATACCAATGCCGTACAAGGCATTTACTTCTCGCACCTTCACGTTCGGGGCTACATCTTGAATGCGCGAGCGGAAAACCTCGCGCTCGGCCTGTGAGACGCGGTCGATCTTGGTAACCACGGCTACATCCGCCAGGGAAAGCATGGGGCCGATCTTGAGGGGCAGGTTGGTTCCGCTGGTGGCTTCGATGACGATCATGCCCAGGCCTCCGTCCACATAAGGGGAACAGCGTAAGCATAAACCGGCGGTCTCAACCAGCAGGATATTCGCCCCGGATTTTTCCGCCCATTGCAGGGCGTCGCCCAGCACCATCACGTTACAGTGATCGGGGCATAATTCACCCGAGTAGACTTTGCGGGTCGGTATCCCAAATTCTTTGGCGAATATTTCATCTTCCTCGGCAAATTGAACGTCAACCTTCAAGAAGGCGACGCGGTCACCCGCAGCCTGTAATTTGCGGATCATGTGACGCAGGACGGAACTTTTGCCCGTTGTGGCTGGGCCGGCGCAAATTGCGAGTTTCATGCTAATCCTTCCAGTTCGTGGCCTGTGAGTCGTTCGCCAAAGCGGATCTTGTCGCGCATGGCAGAGAGCAGATCGTCGAGTTTGCTGACCTGGTGGGAGAAAATGCGTTCTTCTTCGTTGGTGGTAAGCACTTTGGTAACCGAACCGCCCTGCATCACAATGCGATAATCGGAAAGTAATGCAATGCGCGGATCGTGGGTCACAAAAATGAAGATCTTGCGATAGGCGCGCAGGAGTTCCAGAGCGCGCGAACGGTTAATGCCTGCGTTCTCGACTTCATCTAATAGAACGATGGGGGTGTCGCAGATGATGGTTGCGTCGGCAATCAGCAGGGCGCGGGTTTGTCCGCCTGATAGTTCGGTCATGCGGCTGGTGAGAACAATGGGTTCACCGGTAAGCTGATTGGCAAAGTCAAGAGTCTTTTTGATCATCTCATCTACTTGACTCTTCTTCACGGCACGGATGCCTGCATGTGCGGTCAGAAAATCCACTACGGGCAGATCGGAAAGAAAAGTGGTGTGTTGGGTAATGAGCGCGATCGGGTTCATGGCGGGATTGTCGCGATACTCAAGGGGAGGACGTTCGCCGTTGATCAGGATGCGCCGCCCTGTTTGGGTGTTGGCGTCCGCGAAGAGTTCCAGGTCGTTGATGAGGGTTGTTTTCCCTGAACCTGTCGGGCCGACAATACTGACAACTTCGCCCATTTTTAGGTCAATGCGTTCCACTGCTTCGGGTACGCCCGCCCGGTTTTGTCCGCCGAGGATGGTGATGGTATCGATCATTTTTTCTCCTTTGTGATTTGGATGAATAACTTTGTTATATAAGTTATCCTATTGATATAGTCATATATAGAGATAAAAAATTAAATCAGATCGGCGAGGCTGGTATTTTCCAGCTTATCCATGATCTGTTCCTGAAGTTGACCGAATAAACCGGCCAGCTTCTCCTCTTCCTCCATGGGCGCAGGCTGATAACCCTTTTCACTGACGGGTTCCAGGGGGGCTAGGGCGCCGTCGAACAGGCGGATCACCTCGGCGACCGAGATCCTTTTGGCAGGCTTGGCGAGACGGTAGATCCCTTTCGTGAGCCGCAGATATCTTGCGTTGATCAGTACAACGAGAATTTCATCCAGCGCCTCTTGCGGAATTGGATGGGAATTCCTAATGGAAACGGAGGTGTTTGCCGTATCTGGCTGACGGGCTATGTGGATCAGGGAGAGCAGGGCGTATTCACTACGCAAGGATATTCTCATAGTTATATGACTAAACCAATGGGATTATATGCAAAACCGGTTTTATGTCAAGACTCAAATTCCAAATTACGACATTTTATGTGGGATTATAGGATGTGGCTCGTTACCAAACAAAACCGCCCGTTTTCAGGGCGGCAATTGTTTCTTGGTTGGGGAAAAAACATTTTGGTTGAATCGTTATTTCATCACATCCGCGATCGTGGTTTTCTCCAGCTTTTGAGAAGTATAGTCACGAATATCCCTGAAGACCCCGGTCAGTTTCTTTTCTTTTTCTATGGGTGTGGATTCGTAGAAATTCTCACTGACAGAATCGGTCGGGGCGAGCGCGCCGTCAAAGAGGCGGATCACTTCTGCCAATGTGATCTGGTCTGGCTCTTTGGCCAGCACATAGCCTCCATGTTGTCCCTTTGCGCTGTATAGGAAGTGTGCGCGCTTTAAGGCCAGCATCAGTTGCTCAAGGAATTTCGGGGGGATGCTCTGTGCTTTTGCAATCGTCTCGATGGAGATAAACCCTTCGGTCTTGTGACGGGCCAGGTAAACTAATGCCAGGAGTCCATATTCGCTGCGGTTGGTAAGCCTCATAATTCCTACTCTTCTGATTTGTCCTATCGGAAGTATAGTATAAAAAACGGGGTTGTCAAGTTTTGATGATCTACCTCACCATCCCATTCCTAACCCGGACAAGCCGGAACCAAAAAGATTCAAACACAAAGGGCACAAAGGGACACAAAGGAAGTCTTTTGTAAGCACCCATGATGAAAATCCTTGCACAAAAAGCAAGAAGTTCACTTGTAAGATCTTAATGCCACCTGCAAGTAGATAACTTCAATCCATGATCCAATACCATTCCCCAATTCCCGGTTTGAAAATAGAAATATCTCAGGCAATCGTCGTTTAGGTGACCGGTTGGCATGGATACCCGATGAATTAGAATCTGGTTTACGTGCTTCCTTTTACGGAGCGACAATTGGCGGCGACTCCAGGTATCCCAATCCGACTAACTTACGAGCTCGGAGCACCACTGTCCGTTCTCTTTTTCCTCCTTTAGCTAAATGTTTGGCAGTATAATAAAAACATCCAGAGCCAAGATGACATAAATCCATTTTCCCCTCCCATTAGTGCAAACAAATCTCATTAAAGAGAAGCCAGTGTATCGGATTCCTTTGCATAGGCTAAATCCCATTGCACGAAATAGGAGATTGAAATGGATACCATCAAGTTCGCCATCGAGCAGTACACGGATGAAGAATTTGGCTATAGTTTCCCCGTCATAAACATCTATATTAACGACCGCAACCTGATCGATCTGGTCAGCGAGATCGAACATAAGCATCGCGCGGTCGATAAAGAAAAAAACACCCATTCAAGTTACATCGGCTTCCGAGTTAAGCACTTTAAAACATTTCGTGATGAAATGTTGGGCAGGAAAACGTACAGGTTCAGCGTTCTATTGACCTGCACCTGTACCTTTGTCGAGTGTAACTGCATTATGGCAAATATTGCCATCGACGCGCAAACCGTAACCTGGAGCGATCTGAAAAGTCCCTGGCTCGGCGGGAACACGCCCAGTCCCTGGGTTAACGAAGCGGAGGCTCAGGAAATGGGCTGGCGACCATACGACTATACCGGGCTCGGCCCTTTCGTATTTGACCGGGAACAATATCTTTCAGCATTGGATAACATAACTCAAGAATGCCATATGCAAAAGTGAGCTTGCCATAATGCTTTTCTGATCGGGAAACACCCTCGGGAGCGCCCAGAGCAGAATTAAAAAATTCCTCCCGCAATTCATTCGGGAGGAACAATTTTAGTCAGTTTTTCGATCAGAGGCGGAAGCTTATTTCGCACCGTGTCCCAAACCTGGCCGATATCCACAACATCGTACTCGTGGATGACCAGGTTTCTCATGCTGGTCATTTCGCGCCATTCGATCTCCGGGTATTTGGCACGAGTTTCTGTAGATACCCGGCGTGCCGCCTCGCCAATAATCTCGATGCGCCGGACGACCGCATCCTGACACTGCGTATCTACATAAAATTCATCCCAGGTTTTATCAAACACGTAGTCCAGAGCGATCTTGGCAGATTCCAGAATATCCACCAGGTAGGTATCGTCACGTGACATGGATCACCTGTGCCGATTCAAGAATGGCCTTCCGCCTGAGATAGTTGCGGCTGGTTTCCACGCCCCGCTTGCTGATCAAGTCCACCTCGCGGTTAAAAATCTGCTTCAGTTCATCTTGCATGTGGACCATATCGAAGAGAGATACCTCGGCTCCGGGAGCGAAGGAAACCAGCACATCAATGTCGCTATCGGGTCGGAAATCGGCGCGCAATGCCGAGCCGAAGATGGCAAACTCGGAAACATTCCAACGCTTGCAAAAATCGGCGATCCTTTTACGCGGGATGGTAAACTGTTTTGCTTTCGTTGGCATCACAGCCTCATGGGAGGAATTATAGCACGGCGCCCATTTTCCATCCCATTGCTTTTTCTTTGCGCTCTTTGCGTCCTGGCGTGGCTGCCTTTCTACCAGTTCGCTTGCCGCCGCCGGACTTATAATCAATTCCATGAAATACGAAATCCTCCACGACCTCTCCATCCCCAAGATCGGCTTTGGCACGGCTCAGTTGGGTGGGAGGCTCTTCAACGATCCGACCCGCGATGAGTTCTTCCTATCAGCCTTGCGCTCCGCGCTCGAGCTTGGCTATGTCCATTTCGACACCGCCGAATTCTATTCCGGCGGCCACGCCGAGCAATTGATCGGCCGCGCCCTGCACGATTCCGGCCTCAAGCGGGAAAAGCTGTTCATCACCACCAAAGTCTGGCCGGTCAACCTGGCCTATAAAAAGGTGTTGCGCGCCTGCGAAAACAGCCTGCAACGATTGCAGACGGAATATATTGATCTGTATCTGATCCATTGGCCGAACCCCTTGGTCCCGTTGCAGGAAACGTTCCGGGCTCTCAACCAACTCGCACGCGAAGGAAAGGTCAAACATGTGGGCGTCAGCAACTTCAACTTGAAGCTGTTGAAGCAAGCCCAAGCCTTAGCCGAAACGCCGCTCATTACGGATCAAGTCCACTACAGCCTTTCCGATCGGGCCTACGCCGGTAACGGGGTGCTGGAATACTGCCAGCAAAACGACATCCTGCTGACGGCCTATACGCCGGTCAAGCATGGGCGCATTGCTTCTGAAAAGGCGCTGCAAGCCATCGCCGAGGCGCATCACGCCACACGGCCGCAGATCGCGCTGGCCTGGCTGGTCAACCAGCCGCGCGTGATCGCCATCCCGATGTCTTTCAATCCCAAGCATCAGAAGGAAAACATCGAGGCGGCAGATATTGTGCTCAGCGCGGAAGATATGAAGCAATTATCCTGACCCAGGGTATTACCAAAGTCGGGAAATCCTTAACGCGAATTACCCGAATTTGCAAATGCCGCGAATAAACCGTAGAAAATTGGCGGAAGTACCCTCATGTGCGGCAGGCGCGTTCCCAAACGTTCGATGCGGCAATTAAGCTAACCCAGACCTAACCCCCTGCTTCGCGACCTTCCCTAAGAAGGAAGGGGAGTATGCTGAAAATACGTACCCCTAAAAGAGCATCCCCGTAGCTGGAGGTTATAATGCCATGCATGGATTTGCGCGCACAAGTTGTTCCGGAGAAGATCGAAAAGGAAGAAGAACAAACCGAAGAGGGACCGTTATACCGCGTCATCATCCACAACGATGATATTACGCCGATGGATTTTGTGATCCACATTCTGATGACCGTCTTCCTG
>PMLN01000296.1 GCA_003158885.1 Anaerolineae bacterium | reverse complement strand
GCAATCGGTCAGGCCTACCTGGTCAGCGCCACCGTTAATGATGTCTTCCTTGAAAAGCAAACCTGGATTCAGGTTGCACATTGGATGCAACTGTTATTCATCGTGATCGCGGCGCGCGGATTATTGACATGGCTGAATGAAGTGTCAGCAAATGCCGTGGCCGTACGCGTGAAATCCGACTTGCGCGAACGGCTTTTTGCTCACATTCTGGCGCTGGGTCCCGCCTTCAGCCGAGGCGAACGCACAGGTGAATTGACCACGGCGGCAGTCGAAGGGATTGAAGCGCTGGACGCNNTACTTCAGCCAGTACCTGCCGCAACTGGTCATCAGCACGCTGGTTCCCATCACGGTCCTGATCCTCGTATTTCCACTCGACCCATTATCCGGCATTGTGCTTTTATTGACGGCCCCGTTAATCCCATTCTTCATGTACATGATCGGCCGCGGCGCGGAGGTTGTCACCAAGCGCCAATATGAAACCCTGAGCCGGCTCTCCGCCCATTTTCTCGACAGCCTGCAAGGTTTGACCACGTTGAAACTTTTCGGTCAATCCAAGGCGCAGACCCAGAATATCGCCAGGGTCAGCGATCAATTCCGCGATACAACCCTGAAGGTATTACAAGTCACTTTTCTTTCGGCGTTTGCCTTGGAATTGCTCGCCACCCTCAGCACAGCGATCATTGCAGTGGAAGTTGGTCTACGCCTGCTTTATGGGCAAATGCAGTTCCAGGAAGCGCTCTTTTTATTGATCCTTGCCCCNNCGGCGAATTTTCCAGATCCTCGATACCCGGACCACGATATCCGATACCCAGCCGCTATCCGCCGAAACCCAAATATCGAATATCGAATTATCCAATGTCTCCTACGTCTACCCAGGTGAAACTCAACCCGCGCTCAATCACATTTCACTTAGCATCCATACGGGCCAAAATATTGCCTTGGTCGGCAGGACAGGTGCGGGAAAGTCAACGCTTATCAACCTTCTGCTGGGATTCATCGAACCCACTGAGGGCCGGATTATCGCCAATCAAGCATCCCAAGATACACGTTACGAATTACGAAGCCGCATTGCCTGGGTACCGCAAAGGCCGCATCTCTTCCACGATACGATTGCCGCCAACATTCGCCTCGGCAAAACCGATGCCACTCTTGAGGAGGCGGCTTCTGCGGCGCGGGCCGCACACTTGGAAGAGTTCATCGAATCGCTGCCGGAAAAATACGAAACGGTCATCGGTGAAGACGGTGCACGTCTTTCCAGCGGACAAGCCCAACGGCTGGCGCTGGCACGCGCGTTCCTAAAAGACGCCCCGATTTTGATTCTGGATGAACCGACATCGAGTCTGGACCCCGAAACGGAATCCGCTCTCGAAGAATCAACACGCCGCCTGATGCTGGGACGAACCGTCATCATGATTGCGCATCGTCTGAACACAATCTTCCACGCGGACCAAATCATTGTGCTTGAAGAGGGCCGCATCGTTGAAACAGGGACTCACCGGGAGTTGATTGCGCAGAACGGCGAGTATGCAAAAATGGTGAATGCACAGGGCGAGTGGAATATTGACAGTTCAACGCCCGCCGTGAGCAAAGCCGAAAGCCAGCCAGTTTTTGAGAACATCCCTTCGTCTCAATCTTCAACTTTCCAATCCCCCAAATTTGAGACTTCGACACAAGCCAAGCCGCCGGCAATTTTCACCCGCCTCCTGCGCTTTCTCAAAGGCTCATGGGGCTGGGTGGCGCTTTCCGTTTTACTGGGCAGTCTCACCATTGGAGCCAGTGTGGCGTTAATGGGCACTTCGGCATGGTTGATCTCTGAAGCCGCGCTGCATCCTTCCATTGCAATCATTTCTGTTGCGATTGTCGGTGTGCGTTTCTTCGGGATTGCGCGGGCGGTCTTCCGTTATCTCGAACGGCTCGTTTCACATAACGTCACCTTCCGATTGTTGAGCCGTTTACGCGTTTGGTTTTATGAAAAACTGGAACCGCTGGCTCCGGCCCGCCTGATGGAATATCGGGCCGGCGATCTGTTGGCGCGCATCATCGGCGATGTAGGCACGCTGGAAAACTTTTATGTGCGCGTCGTTGCGCCGCCGCTGACCGCCATCCTGGTTATGCTGGGCGTTTCGTTCTTTCTCGGTTTAACAAACCCGTGGCTGGCCGCGTTCTTAATCGGCTCTTTCGTGCTCCTGGGGTTGATCCTGCCCATCCTGGCACAAACAATGAGCCAACGTCCCGGTTCCGAGGTCATAACCCAGCGCGCTGATCTAAACATCCAGATCGTGGATGGCATTCAAGGCATGGCGGATATTCTGGCTTTCGGTCATATGCAAGACCGCCTTTCCCTGATCGCCATTTCCGGAAAATCCTACGGCGATTCGCAGACACGCCTGGCGCGAATCAACGGCGTGCATTCCGGTTTATCCGCTTTCGTGAGCAATTTCGCTTTATGGGCCGTGCTGTTCCTATGTATCCCGCTGGTCACTGCCGGAAAGCTAAACGGTGTTATGCTTGCCTCCCTGGCATTGATCACCTTATCGGCATTTGAAGCGGTCACGCCCTTACCGCTGGCGGCGCAGATGTGGATCAGCTCGCGGGAGGCGGCGCGGCGCCTGTTTGAAGTGGTGGATACGAAAGCAGTAATCAGTGAACCGTTATCAGAGAATAGTAAACATCCGGTAATCACAAATTACGAATTACGTGTGACGGATCTATCCTTCACCTATCCCAATCAAACCACTCCTGCCCTTCAACATATTACGTTCAACCTACAACCCGGAAAATCCATTGCGATTGTGGGACCGAGCGGCGCGGGGAAAAGTACGCTTGCCAACTTGATGTTGCGATTCTGGGATTATGAGTCGGGAGATATTCGCCTGGGTGGCGAGTCGCTCAAGATCTATGCAGCGGACACAGTCCGGGAACAGATCGGGTATGTTTCCCAGAATACTTATTTCTTCAACACGACCCTCTATGAGAATCTCCGCATGGCACGGAGGCGAGTCAGCCGGGAAGAAGTCGAGTCAGCGGCGCAAGCCGCGCAAATCCATGACTTTATCATGGGCCTGCCCAAAGGCTACGATACGTTGATCGGCGAGCAGGGCTTGAGATTGAGCGGCGGTGAACGCCAGCGGCTGGCAATTGCGCGCGCCATCATCAAGGATGCACCGATCCTGATCCTGGATGAACCGACAGCCAACCTGGATGCCCTGACCGAGAGGCAGGTACTGGAAACCTTATTTGCCTTGATGCACAGGAAAACATCCCTGCTCATCACCCATCGCCTGGTTGGACTGGAAAATGTAGATGAAATCCTGGCGCTGGATCACGGGCAGGTGGTGGAACGCGGCAATCAAAAACAGCTTCTTCAACAAGGCGGCATGTATCGCCGCTTGTTGGATTTACAAAATCGAATCTTAAGGGCAGATATTTGAGATTAGATGTTCGAGATTAGATATTCGAGATTCGAGATTAATATTACAGCGCAAGGTTGTTGTCTTCGTTCGGGCGAGGAATAATAGCCCACCCCCGTCGCCTCCCGGCGTGCTTCGCGACCCTCCCCAACAAGCGGGGAGGGGAGAAGAAGAATGT
>PMLN01000263.1 GCA_003158885.1 Anaerolineae bacterium | reverse complement strand
GGTTTAGATATTTACGCAGTACTCTGTGATTCCGTCTCAGCGCGTTCCATTTTGGATTTCAACCATTTTAACCGAAAAGTCTCCTCCCGTTCGCGTTCTTCCAAAGAAATAGATGCAAACATTGGATTTCACAAAGATGGATTCCAATAACAAAAAAAGTTTTGGCAGAACCGCCAAAACTTTTTCATTTTGAAGAAAAAACCGTTTATTTCAGGCTTTTGCGCAAGCCTTCCAACTTGCCTGCCACAGAACCATCCAGAACCTTGTCGCCCACCGTAATCACCAACCCGCCCAAAATGGAAGGATCGACGCGGAAGGATACAGCCTGTGCCCCAACCTTGGAAAGGATGCTTTTCTTGACAGTATCCTGCTCCGCCGCATTCAAAGGCAAAGCGCTGATCACTTCTGCGGATTCGCCTTTGAAATCCGCTTCATCGAGCACGACCACCTTGCCCGATTTTAGGCCGGAGAAGAATTCATCCAGCAAANNGCGCAAATCGCCAAGGATGCGTCCGCGTTCCATGGAGATTTCGGCCAAGGCGCTTTCACGCTGTTTGGCGATTTCCTGATCCGCATTGGCTTTGACCTGTTGGGCAGCCTTTGTGGCGCGATCATTGGCCTCGTTGACCACCTGGGCGGATTTTGCCTGCGCGTCCGCAATGATCTTCGCCGATTCTTTTTCCGCATTGGCACGCGCCTCAGCGGCCACGCGGGCATCTTCCATGCCCTGTTCGATTTTCTTCTTGCGGGTCTCCATCATATTCAACAAAGGCTTATAGACCCAGGCCTGAAGGGTCAGGAATACAATAATGAACGCAAGAATCTGAACGATAAGAAGACCGAGATTAATTCCAAGAGCTTCCAAAGCAGCCTCCTAGTCCGGCTAACCAGCAATCTTGAAGAGGATCAGGAATGCAATCACCAGGCAGTAAATGGCAATTGCCTCAGAGAATGCGATTCCAAGGATCATATTGGTCAGCAGGTTTCCATAAGCGTCCGGGTTACGAGCCATACCATTCAGCGCTCCCTGCACACTCAGGCCAATACCCACACCTGCACCTGCTGCACCGATCATTGCCAATCCGGTTCCAATCAACCGAGCGGCGTCTACAATATTACCTACCATTGGTCAAGCCTCCTTTAGCTTTGTATTAAATTTCGTGAGCTTCTTCGTGAGCTTCTTCATGGGCGTGACCCTGGGTGGCCTGCGCCATGAAGACCATCGTCAACATTCCAAACACAAACGCCTGGATGATGCCAACGAACAATTCAAACATCATGATCATCGAAGGCAGGATGGTGATCTTACCCAACAGGCCTGCCACAATGGCGACCAGAACGATCCCTGCAAACATGTTACCAAAAAGACGGAATGCAAAAGAGAGGATCTTCGAGAATTCGGAGATCAACTCCAACAGACCGACCAGAAAGTCCATGGCCCCAAAAAAGGGAACTTTGAACATGGTTGTGAAATTAAAGAACTTGCTCAGATAACTAAAACCCTGAACACGGAACCCCACCACCTGGATCATCACCACAGAAATCAGGGCCAGCGAAATCGTAAAATTCAAATCCACAGAGACGCCGCGGAAGAACGGAACAAGAACATAGCCGTTCGAGATCGAACCAGGTTGAAGAATGGCGCCGGAGATCGGATGTCCCTGGGCAACCTGCTGCAAAAAGCCAATCGATTCAAAACCGGGAATCAACTTAAGCAGATTGGCGAACAGCACATAGATCATGATGGTGGCAAACCAGGGGAAGATGAGGGGAGCCCACTTCTGCCCCGCCGAGCCCTCCGTCAGGTTATAGAGAAGTTCAAGGAAGGCCTCCATCAAGTTCCCAACGCCGCGCGGAACCAGATCGGTGTTCAGGCTTTTCCTCAACGAACGCCCGGTCGCAATGGCCAGCCAAATCAAAAGAAGTATGGTCAAAACCAGGGTAGGAAGAGTATTTACAAAAGTAAAACTTCCTCCCCATGGAAGGACGATATCAAACAACTTCTCGGCCTTGACACTGATTTCAGGTTGAACGGGTGCAAAAAAGTACCCGCCCACAATGAAACCAACGATCATCAACGCCAGAACAACCCAGCGGCGCCAAGGTCTTCGTTTTTCAGTTTCCAAACAAGCCTCCTACCGATTATGAAGAAAGTTCGTTCTCTTTCTTCTGAGATTTGGATTTTATTTTTGCAATCGTACGACGCGCGACATAGAGCATCACAATGACAGATATAGGCGTGCCGGCCAGCAAAAGCAATAAAGTAAACAGGGGCCGAGTACCAAACGTCTTATCCAGCCACAATCCACCCAATAACGATAAAAGAATGATCACAAACGTCAGACAACCAACCTGGGTAATTAAAACGATCAGGAAGTTGTTNNAGATTCAAAGCCGCCGCATTGGAAAAACCAAACCACGGTGCGAAAACCGTCCCCAGCAGGATCACGCCCAGTACCAAAACCACCAGCGCAATCATATAGGGACGCGTCAGGGCAATGGGATGCTGCTCTTCATCCTCA
>PMLN01000084.1 GCA_003158885.1 Anaerolineae bacterium | reverse complement strand
TGTCGGATACCCGGATTCCACCCCTTCCCCGATTTATGCACCAATGCCGGATCGATCTACAAATTGAATTGCATCACTATGATCCCAAAGTGAAATATGAAAAAGGGAATAGCCCTGATCCCGAATTTGCAGGACTCGATTCACAGCCTCAGGCCATAAAAATAAATGAAAATATGGTTTATACGCCGGGGCGGCTGGAAACATTACTTTATCTGACGAGGCATCTTACAAAGCACCTTTTTATCAGCAATCCAAATAAACCAGTGCAGCTCAAGTGGATGGCGGATATCGTCAGCCTCGTTGAGCGGCATGCCAACGAGCTGGATTGGAGAACCCTGCAGCAGCATTATCCGGATGTGATCAACCGGCTTGAAGTCTTCTACAGTCTCACGCCCTTACCGGAGCGCTNNAAAGCATCCGGCAATGGAAACACGTTGGATACCTGAGATTTATTCTTCTCGCCTTTGCCCCACCTTCTGATTGGTGGATTCGTATGTACTACGGAGTCAGTGAGCGCCCCTTATTCTTGTACAAGCATTTCATTTATAGGATACAAATCCTAATGGCAATGTTCTGGGTGGCTGTCCATAAGATGGAACTTTAGAATCGC
Source organism: Anaerolineae bacterium (assembly GCA_003158885.1). Taxonomy (GTDB): domain Bacteria; phylum Chloroflexota; class Anaerolineae; order Anaerolineales; family Villigracilaceae; genus Fen-1038. The sequence continues at coordinate 2,914 of PMLN01000084.1, read as the reverse complement.
AACAAAAAACATCCAACTGCGGTATTCCAGTGGCAGAACCGCATTTAACCGTGNNGGAGAACACCACGGTTGATTGTAGCGCTACCCAAAAGCCTGGAGATTTGCTTTACACCAACAACCTCAATGGCTCTTCCAGATACCTTGCCAGCGCCTGCATGAACTGTGCCGCCTCCGCCCCATCACTGACGCGATGATCCACCGAGATGGTCGCCTTCATGCGCCAGCCGATCCTGATCTCACCATTTTCAACCACTGGCACTTCGCGTGCCGAACCGACCGCAAGGATGGCGGCTTCAGGAGGGTTGATGATGGCGACGAAGTTTTCGACATCATACATTCCAAGGTTGCTGATCGAAAACGTCGAGCCTTCGATATCCTCCGGTTTGACTTTGCCTTCGCGCGCCCCCGCCGCCATGCGCTTGACTTCAGTAGAGATGACGCGCAAGGGCAGGTAATCGGTATTCTTGCTTACCACGGTCAATAAACCATTTTCAACAGAAACCGCCACGCCGACATTGATCGCTCCATGTCGGATCACCTTATCACCTGCAAACGAAGCATTCAGATTCGGAAATTCCCGAAGCGCCAGCGCCACAGCCTTGACAATAAAATCGTTGACCGACAATTTCTCATTGTCTGGCAGATAGTCATTGAGCTGTTTACGCAAAGCCATCACCGCCTCCATTTTGTACTCGTGCGAAACATAAAAATGCGGCACCGTGTTTTTTGATTCCGTCATGCGGCGCGCAATGGCCTGGCGCAGTTTAGTCTGGGTGGTCACTTCGTCTGCCAGTCCAGTAATCGGAGTAGCGATAGACGTAGAACCGAAAACCGCAGCGTGTGGACTTGTCGGACTTGTAAGACCTGTAAGACCTATCCCACCTCCCGCTAATGCCTGCTCGATATCACGACGAACGACCCGTCCGCCGGGGCCTGTACCTTGAAGGCGGGATAAATCAACTTTTGAGTCACGCGCCATCTTCTTCGCCAATGGCGAAGCTTTAACGGGACCCATTTCAAGGGAAAGAGAAGAGGGGAGAGGGAAAGCCGGTTGAGGCGAGGCATGCAGCGGAGGAGTCGTTCCCTTTTCCCCTTCTCCCTTATCCCCTTTTGGCAACTCAATCTTTTCATCGGCACCACCCACGATTGCAATCGGCGCGCCGATAGGCACACTCGCGCCCTGATCCACCAATAATTTGCGTACCACTCCGCTGGCCGATGATTCCACTTCCACAGTGGCTTTATCGGTTTCGATCTCGGCCAGCACATCGCCCTTGTTGATCTTTTCACCCTCGTTCCTTACCCAGCGAATGAGCGTGCCTTCCTGCATGTCAAAGCCCAGCTTGGGCATCGTGATGGTTTCAGCCATTACAGCACCTCCTTCACCGCCGCAATAACATCTTCAGGCTGCGGAAGCGCCGCCTGTTCGAGCGTGCGATTATAGGGAAGCGGCACTTCATCCTGTGCGACGCGCTTGATCGGCGCATCAATATAATCGAAACATTCTTCATAAATGCGGGTGGCAATTTCACTGCCAATTCCAAATGATTTCCAGCCTTCTTCGACCACTACCGCACGATTGGTCTTGGAGAAGGATTGAAACACCGGTTCCATATCGAGCGGACGAAGCGTGCGGAGGTCGACAATCTCGGCTTCGATCCCCTCTTTGGCAAGTTCATCCGCGGCCTTCATGGAGATCTCCAGGCCTTTGGAATAGGTGATGATGGTGACATCCTTGCCCGCCCGTTGGATCTTCGATTTGCCAATCGGGATGGTGAAATCCCCATCCTGGACTTCGCCGCGTACTTGGTACATCGTTGCATGTTCAATGAACAGGATGGGGTCATCCGAGCGGATGGCAGATTTAAGCAAACCTTTGGCATCTTCCGGGGTTCCCGGCGCGACCACTTTGAGTCCGGGAAAGTGTGCGAAGATCACATCCGGGGTTTGCGAATGCGTCGCGCCGAGTTGGCGCCCGCCGCCGCCGACCGTCCGGATCACCAGCGGAAGCTTAAACTGCCCGGCAAACATATAATGCAATTTTGCAGCTTCGTTGACAATATGATCCATGGCCGCGAACGCAAAGTTGATCGTCATTAACTCAGCCACGGGGCGCTGTCCAACCATGGCCGCGCCGATGGCCGCGCCGATAATCCCGGCCTCGGCAATGGGGGTATCGCGCACGCGCTCGCCGCCGAAATGGTCATAAAAACCTTTGGTCACGGCATACGAGCCGCCCCACACTCCAACTTCCTCGCCCATGATGAAAACAGCGGGATCGCGTTCCATTTCTTCCCAGAGAGCTTGCGAGATTGCCTCGCGCATTGTTATTCTAGACATAAGTTCCTCGTTGTTCGCACTCAAATTTCCATTATCAAGTATCGGTTTTCCAATATCGATTTTCCAATATCGAATATCGAATTTCTAATATCGAATATCCAATATCGGCTCTCTTCGCTATTCTGCATAAACATCCGCATATAAATCTTCCATCGTCGGTTCGGGAGAAGCTTCGGCAAATTCAACTGCCTTTTGCACTTCGTCCATGACCTGCGCGTCCACCTCGTCCAGCGACTTGGCGCTGGCGATCTTATTCTCGGTCAAGTATTTGCGATACAAGCCGATCGGGTCGCTCTCTTCCCACTTCTTGACTTCCTCCGGCTTGCGATACCGCTCGGGGTCGCCCATCGAGTGGCCGCGGAAGCGATAGGTTGTCACTTCCAACAGGAACGGCCCTTTTCCCGAACGCACATATTCCAGGGCTTTCTGCGCGGCTTCATAAACTTTCATCACATCCATGCCGTCGACTCTATCGTTCGGCATATCATAGCCGCGCGCCTTCATCGCAATGGAAGAAACTGCAGAGGCACGCTCCACTGCGGTACCCATGCCGTACAGATTATTTTCACAGACC
>PMLN01000059.1 GCA_003158885.1 Anaerolineae bacterium | reverse complement strand
GCCATGTTCCACTGGTTCTTTACCTAGGAAAACATTTTCGCCAACCGTTCTGGTTGGAACCAGGGTTAACTCCTGGTAAACAATGGCAATTCCCTTCTCGACCGCTTCCCGAATGGAACTTTGGCCCAATTTCAATTCCTCGCCGTTATAAATCACGCTGCCTTCATAAGTTCCATAGGGATAAACACCGGAAAGGATTTTCACCAAGGTGGATTTGCCTGCGCCATTCTCTCCGCAGATGCCGTGAATTTCGCCGCGGCGTATCTCGAAAGAAACATCATTCAACGCCACCACACCTGGAAACTGTTTGGTTACATGCCTAAAATCGAGAACAATATCATTATCCACTGCAAACTCCTTCAGTCAAAAAGATCTTTCGATAAGGATATTTTATCGCTTAGAACCCCGCCTCCCCCATGAGAAAGGGGAGGCGGGGAGAAAAGAGAAAAACTCGCTATTACGGTGCCGGTGTGGGAGGCAGTTGATCGGCGGGGACGTTGCGATACACAGCATCATACGTCTGGAAGCCGCTCTTGACGACCACATCATAAACATTGACCTTGGTGACCTCAACAACCGGCAGGAAGTTCGCCATGACATTGCCAGTCTTGGTCTTATCGTTGGTCAATGCAGCCAACGTGAATTGAGTCAGACCAGCGGGAGTCTGGCCCTTAACCAATGCTTCAATCATCTTCACTGCTTGCGGTGCCAACAGACGGGTGTCTTTGAAAACGGTGACGGTCTGTCCACCTAAAACGATGCTATTGCAGCCATCGGCCGTGGCATCCTGGCCCGAGATCGGCACCTTGCCCCACAACCCNNATCTTGTTCTGCTGGGCAGTGAGGATATTCTCCATCATCGCTTCGGCTTTGGCAGGATCCCAGTTGTCAACCCACTGGTCGGCCACGACCTTGATTACACCCTGGTCGATGAAGGGCTGGAGGACTGCCATCTGGCCCTGTCGAACCAAAACAGCATTGTTATCGGTCGGTGACCCACCGGACATGACTACCTTGGCGGGATTAGCTGCCGTCCATGTGGTGCTGCCGGGCAGCCCGAGGGCTTTTACGACGCCATCGGCTTCTGCTTTGCCAACCGCGACGTTATCGAAGGACAGATAGGCAGAAACTTTGCTGGTCTTGATCAGGCGGTCATAAGAGATCACAGGCACGCCCGCGGCAACAGCCTTTTCAACAGGAGTAACCGCTGCATCGCCATCTTCGGCGATGACGATCAAACCCTTTACACCTTCCGCAACCATGTTGTCGATCTGGTCGCTCTGCAGCTTCACATCATGGTCGGCTTCCTGTGAAATCACTTCGTAGCCGTCTTTTTGAAGCAGCTGGGTCATTTGGGCATTTTCTACCGGCCAGCGTTCAGTCGCGAAGTCGGAGAAGGAAAGACCAATTTTGATCTTGCCGCCGGTGGAGGCCGCCGGGGCTGGCGCAGCTGCTGGGGCGCAAGCGGCCAGCATCGCTCCAATGATCAAAAGGGTGAAGATAATTATCGAAATACGATTGGGTTTCATTTCTCATTTTCCTTTCAAATATGTATGGTCTGAGGTTCAACTTGGTCGAATGAGATCATTTTAGTTATTTCTGCATAGAGCCTCCTTGAAAAGATTCATTCATTCCGCTTGGGCAACGATTCGACATAACTAAGGTTAGGTAATAATCATTTCGCGCAAGATATCGTCCAGTACAATGGCTACTGCGCCTAAGGCACAAGCATCGGCCCCGCGTTCAGAGAAGGCAATACGCAGGTTATCAGTGGAAGGTTGCAGTGCTTCGGAAAAAATTGTTTTTTTAATGATCGGCTCCAGAATATCTTTACCGAGAATAAATGCCCCTCCGATGACGACTAATTGTGGGTTGAAAACATTAACCAAATCTGCAATCCCCGCTCCCAAATTGGCTGCCACATCTTCTATCGCCTGACGGCAAACGTGATCATCTTCCAGGGCAAACTTCACTACCATTTCGAATGTAATGTTATCGAAATTGCCCTGACAGGCATCCAGCAGAAATTGATCCGAATGGATCTGGAGTTCTTTTTTCACCCGGTGAAGGACCGCACGGGTTCCTACTTGGGTTTCCCAGCAGCCAATACGGCCACAGGCGCATTGCTCGCCTTGCGGATCCCGTTGAACGTGGCCGATTTCCCCGGCATAGCCATATCCGCCGCGAAATAGATTGCCGCCAATCATGATGCCGCCCCCTAGTCCAATCCCGGAACTCAGGTAGATAAAATTATCGACGCCGCGTGCCACACCGAAGTAATACTCGCCAAGGGCTGCCAAATTAGCTTCGTTTTCAATATAGACAGGAAGGCGGAAGCGCTGATTCCACATCAATCGGAGGGGAACATTTTTCCAGTTTAGGTTAGGGGCGATAATTAGCTCGCCCTGATTGAGATTAATGAGACCAGGCANNAATTGTTCTGCTTGGCCAATGATGCTGCTCTGAGGTTGTGATGGGCTGGTTTCAATTCTCGTTTCCCACAAGGTTTCTGCCACAAAATTGGTTAGAAGGATAGCGATAAAATCTACCCCGATTTCCATACCGATTACCGCGCCTCCGTCAGGTCTGAGACTCAGCGGTATGGCAGGTCGGCCAACTTTCGAACCCTCCTGCCCGTTTTCGGAAACCAAGCCTT
>PMLN01000190.1 GCA_003158885.1 Anaerolineae bacterium | reverse complement strand
AGTCCGAAGTGTGTAAACACATCTCCTTTTGGGGAATTGGTGATAAATATTCCTGGCTTGAGCAAGCATCATTCAATGGTTCGTCATTGGCAAATCCAACATTGTTTGATGATGAATTAAAACCCAAGCCAGCCTATTTTGCGGTTTCGGATGAAATGAAAAAATATTATGCCGAGAGAAATCCGTAAAGAGTCTAATGTCCAAAACAATCTTCATCTCCGCCGATCACGGCATGGCAATTATCTACTTCCTGCAAAGCGACCTCGTTCCGACATTGCTCGCCGCGGGTATTGAGATTGTCGTGCTTACCGATGACGAAACCAAAGATCGTATCGCACAGCGTTTTGCACGTCCCGGCCTCACCTTCGAAGGCTTACGCCTCAAGCAAGCCAACGATTACGCCACAAAATTCAAACCGCGCCTGCAATGGCTGCTCTCCTATCTGCGCCGCGTCGGCGGCTCCTGGCGCATCAACACCGAAGCCATGGACAGCCACATCTGGGAAGTCTGGGTCGAGAATGGTTGGAAATTTCGTTTGGGCATTTGGATTCCCGCTGCCCTTGCAATTCTCTTATTGCGAACATTTTCTTTCGCTCGCAAATTCCTCGTACAAACGCAGAACCGTTTTATCCCTCGCCTCTATACCGATCTATTCGAGAAATACAAACCCGATCTGGTCATCGCTTCTACGGCCGGCTGGCGTCTTGACCGTTACCTGCTCCGTGAAGCGACTCTGCATCACGTCCCGACCATGGCCGCCATCGTCGGCTGGGACAATCCTTCGAGTTATGCCATCCGTGGCGCACCGGTGGATTATGCAACCTGCTGGTCGCAATTGCAAAAGGATGAATTGGTCTATGGCTCCGATTGGGATCCCGAACGCGTGAACATCGGCGGCATCCCATCCTATGACGGCTATTTCAGGAAAGAGTGGCAGTTATCGAAGGAAGATTATTTCAAACTACATGGCCTTGACCCAAATCGCAAGCTGATTTCGTACGCCTGTTCCTTTGTCCATTTCGCGCCGAACTATCCGAACGTGGAAGCGCTCGCTAGATTGGTTTCATCTGATTCGTTGGTTGAACCATCACAGTTATTGATTCGATTGCATCCGAGTCATTTCCAGGATAAACCCAAAATCTTTGCCGATGAACGCGAACGCATCTTTGCGCTCGAAAAAGAATATCCCAATGTACATGTCGTCAAGCCGGTTGCCTTGGGTGGATCGCTTGGCTATTACAGCGGCGAAGATATGGATGAGAAATCCTCCATGATGGCGCACTCGGATGTTTTGGTGACGGTGTATTCGACCATGGTCGTTGAAACCGCTGTCCATGATACGCCGATCGTCGCCGCGGTGATTGACACGCCCGGCGGATGGAACGTACCTAGGAAATATTCCTTATCGTTGAAAAAGATTGGCAACTGGCCCACGCATAAACGTTTCCGCGACGCCAAAGCAGGGAGAATTGCCGGGAATGCCGACCAACTTCGTGATGTGTTGAATCTCTATCTCAAGAATCCCAACCTTGATTCCGCCGAACGCCGCGTCTTCGTCGAGCAGGAAATCACGTATACGGATGGTAGTGCTGGCAAACGAACCGCGGAGTTTATTCTCAAGGTCTTACAAGTCTAAAACATTCAACGACTCCACCACCTTGACTTGTCCGACCTGTCAGAAATGTCGGCATTGCGGCGGTGCTGGTCAATGTGGTGGCCTCGCTTCTGCTTGTGCCTGTGGCCTTGCTCGTATTCAAGCAGCAGCTTTCCTGGGTGAATATCGTCGGCATTTTGGTTTGCCTGGCTGGATTGGTGATGTTGAATTGGAAGCGATAGCTTGCGCGTTATAATAGATGCCATGCAGCATATTCGCGTCGCAGCCTCAAATCAAATTCCCGCTGGATTGCAGTCTCATTTTCAGGAATATGACCCGTCGCAATTGGATTTCAAACGCGACGCAAACCTGATTATTCAGCGCGCCCTCGAATTTGGAACGTGGGATGAAATTCGCTGGCTGTTCAAGACCTATGGCATTAGGCGCATCCGATTGTTCTTGCGCGCGCATGGTCAACGCGGATTGAAGCCCGTCACGTTTCATTATTGGCGAAAATTGCTCGGCATCCGCAAGTGGGAATCTTCGCCGTTTCCTACTTCGAAAGGGGAACTGTGGAATCACTAAGTCATCCGCATTGGGAGGCTCTTACTCCTGCAACGCCTCCCATTTCGCTTGAGGGACGATGAGAGAAGAAATATTAAACTGGTTGCCGCAATTGGAAAAGATAATTTGGAGATGTCATACTAATGTTTTCCCGCTTCAAAAGCGCCGCCCGCATTCTCATCAAAGGCGACCCCAAAAAGAAAAAACGCAATCCCATCCCTGCCATCACGCCCGAAGAAGTGGCGGAGATCAAGCATTTCTTTTCGCGTGAGAAATTCTTCATCTTTGGCCATGCCCGTTCGGGGACCACGCTCCTCATGCGTCTCGTCCGCCTGCATCCCGAAGTGCATTGTGATTATCAGGCGCACTACTTTACGCGCCGGCCGTTGTTGAAATCGCTGGTTGATTCACCTGAGATCGAGGAATGGCTGACGCGTAAGTCCAACCGCTGGAACCAGGGACGCGACCTTTCGCCGCTCGTCCTGCGCGCGGCCGCAGATTTCATCATGGAACGTGGAGCGGCTAAAGAGGATAAGCGCATCGTTGGCGATAAAAGCCCCTCATCCACGATTCACGGGCAGTCTGTGCGCGATATGGTTGCCGTTTATCCCGATGCAAAGCTGGTATACATCGTCCGTGATGGGCGCGATGTATTGATTTCTGAAAGATTCCGCAATTTTGTGGAAGAGTCGAAATTCCTGAGGGCGGAAGATAAACGCATCGTTGAAGAACTTCGCAGGAACCCGGATCAATTTACGAATGGCACGCGCTCGATCTTCACCGAAGTCTTTATCCGGCGTGTGGCCAAAGGCTGGGTGGCAAATTTGCAGGAAATCGAAGGGGAGGGCCAAAGATTATTTGGCAAAAATTATTTTACTTTGCGATACGAGGATTTACTGGACGATCCGTTCAATGAATTGACACGTTTGTGGAAATTTCTTGGCGTGAAAAAGATCGATCAAGCGTTGGTGGAAAAAATCAAGGATGAGATGGCATCAAACCCGGATGAGGAATGGCAGGCTCAACGAGATGAAGGCATCGCCTCCTTTCTTCCGAAAGGTCAGGCTGGGAATTGGCAGAAACTTTTCACCGCGAAAGATAAATCCATCTTCAAAGAAGTCGCCGGTGAGATGCTGGTCAAGTGGAAGTACGAGAAGGATAGTAATTGGTAGGAAAACACTTTGGTGATGTGATGACTTCAGATCAATCCAAAAGATGGCGATCTTCCGCTTTTGTTGCAGTAATAGCCGCGTTGGTTTTCCTCCCGCTTTTTTGGGTAGAGACTACTATCGGCACAAAAGGAGATTCGGATTTTCCGTTGCATGTCTTATATGCTCTTGATATCAAAAATGGCAAGCCAATTCCCGCATTTATAATCGCTCACTCGGCGTGGCAGTTTTTGCTTTTGGCATTCAATGCGGTTTTAGGATTATCTTTTCAGAGTGCCGAATTAATTTCCATTCTTTTGTGCATTGGGGTGACCGTGAGCATTCTTTACTGGCGGTTCTACCCTGCCTTTGAAAAAACAAATCTTTCTTTATGGCAGATGGTTTCAATTGTTTTGGGAATGAACGTTGCGGCTCCTGTTGCTTTGCTTTGGTTCTTGGATCACCAGTTGTATTTTGGCTATGTGGGCATCATTTCTTATCATAATCCGACCATCATATTACTGCGCCCATTGGCGCTTCTGCAGTTTATTTACGCCTTGAGATGTTTTCAGTCTGGGACGTTGCATAAAATAAATATTCCTGCTGCCGCTGTTATTTCCCTGTTCGCAACCTACGCCAAGCCGAACTTTGCGATTTGCCTGCTTCCGGCAATCGCCCTGATCGCCCTCTACAAGCTGGTTCGGAAGGAAACGGTGAACCTTGCTTTTCTTATAGTTGGGTTCCTTGTGCCGATGATATTCGTTCTCGCCTGGCAGTTGTGGATGACTTATACGGGTGGCGACTCTGCCCATGTGATATTTTCTCCGCTCGGAGTGATGAGCGCCTACTCCGGCTATTTACTGCCCAAATTTCTTTTATCCATTTTGTTTCCTCTGGTTGTTACGATCCTGTATTGGAAACAAGCCTCCCGCGATCTTCCCATGGTACTTGCCTGGCTGATTTTTGTATTCGGTTCGTTCTTTACTTATTTCGTCGCGGAAAGCGGTCCAAGATTCAATGACGGTAACTTCACATGGAGCGGTGAGATCGCGTTGTTTGTGCTTTTTGTCGTATCTACTCTTTTCTTCATCAAAGTTCCCAAGCTTTCCCGCCTCCCCAAAATTGCCGGGAAAACCTTTTGGCTACTCCATGTCGCTGCAGGTGTGATCTACTATGTTTACTTCACGCTGCATATGCTCTATATAGTGTAGAATTGTTTTTAGGATTCCTGATGAAAATATCGGATTGTCTTCGCCAAAACCCATGCAGGAAACTGGCGCGAGATGTTCCCAACTTACGATTGACAGCGCCCAAAGAAGCCGCCATGAAAGGTATAGTGGATCATGATTACGGATAGAACAGGAACTGGTGGAGGAAAAATGATGAGCATTCCCAAGTGGCTAAAGTCTTATCTGTTGGTGTTTATCCTTTTCCTGTTAGTTTTTTTTCCTATAAACTATTTACATTCTTATGTTAAGGTGGATAACGAGAGTACAGATTTTCATCTGCATATGCTTTATGCCGCACAATTGGAGAAAAAGGGGCCGGGTGGTATTCCAGCTTATACACTCGCTCATTCAGCTTGGGAGTATTTGCTGGTTGCTGTCAATAAGTTGTTTGGATTTTCCTTCCGGCGGGCCAGTTTATTATTAGCTTTGGGTAGTGTTGAACTGACTGCTCTGATTTTGTTACTTTGGTTTTGGCCGGTTCTTGAGAAAAAAAAGTTCCCACTCTGGAAAACTCTGCTCATTTTGCTTGGAGTCAGTATCGCTGCCCCCATTAGTTTGTTATGGCCGGTGGATAAGTTGATGTACTTGGGTTATATCGGTATTACTTCATATCATAGTCCGACCCTGCTGCTATTAAAACCTTTTGCAATCCTTCAATTCATTTTTGCATATCGTTGCTTTTATAATACTCCCCCACTTCTAAAATGGCAGATCGTATGCGCTGGCTTGGTCTCTCTGCTCGGCACTTATATCAAACCCAATTTTTCAATCTGTATTTTGCCGGCTCTAGCTGTTTTTGCAGGATATCGGCTGCTTAGAAAAGAGTACGTTCATCTTCAAGGTTTGATATTTGGTTTTGGCTTGCCGGTTTTTTTTGTACTGATCTGGCAATTTTTCCTTACCTATTATTCCAGTGACACTGGCGGGATTGCTTTGATGCCCCTGAAGATTATGAGTTATTATTCCGGATACTTGGGGATTAAATTGCTTTTGTCCATCCTTTTCCCATTGTCGGTTTTGGTCTTTTGTTTTCGCGAAGTTGTGCGTGACGCTCGAATGGTAGTGGGATGGTTGTGTTTTATTTTCGGCGCCATATTCACCTATTTTTTTGCGGAGACCGGGCCGCGTATATTCCACGGTAATTTCACTTGGAGTGGGGAAGTTACTTTACTCATTCTTTATGTTATGTCAACACTCTTCTGCCTTGAAAATTTTCCGAAACTGACCCACAAAAAAATATCTTTACTTCTCTCTGTAGCCTGGATTTTACACGTTATCTTCGGAATAGCATATTATTTTTATTGCTGTTTCAACAGGCTCTACTTTTAGATTGAACGTTAGGGTATCTGCCTTATGAAAATTCTCATCGCTGGACTCGGTTCCATCGGCCGCCGGCACTTTCGCAACCTGATTGCGCTGGGCGAAAAGGACATTGTCCTGCTTCGTTCCCATCGCGCCACCTTGCCGGATGATGACCTGGCTGGTTATCCTGTCGAAACAGACCTGGTCGCGGCGCTGAAAAAAAATAAGCCCGATGCGGTCATCATTGCCAATCCAACCGCATTGCACCTTGAGCTTGCAATTCCCTGTGCAAATGCCGGCTGTTCGATTTTGATGGAGAAACCGGTTTCCAATTCGCTGGACCGAATTAACGAATTAGAGTCTGCGCTTGGAAGAGGCGGCGGGAGTTTGCTCGTTGGCTTTCAATTCCGCTTTCATCCGACCCTGCAAAAGGCCGCACAATTGTTAAGGGAAAATGCCATCGGCCGGCCGTTATCCTTTCACGTTCAGTGGGGTGAATATCTTCCCAATTGGCATCCGTGGGAGGATTTCAAACAAGGCTACGCCGCGCGTCCCGACTTGGGCGGCGGGGTGATCCTGACCTTGTCCCATCCCTTGGATTATCTCCGCATGTTGCTTGGGGAAGTGGATTCGCTCTGGGCTTTTATGAGTGCCTCCAACCTTGGGTTGGAAGTGGAAGACTCGGCGGAAATCGGCCTCAAGATGAAGAACGGCGCGCTCGGCTCTGTCCGCCTGGATTACAATCAACAGCCTCCCAGCCATTGCTGGGAAATGGTCGGATCGAATGGAACGATGAAATGGGATAACTCTTCAGGTGCATTGGATGTCTTTTCAGCCGGGGAAAAAACCTGGAAAACATATCAGCCGCCCGCCGGCTTTGAGCGGAATGCCATGTTCATCGACGAGTTGAAGCACTTCATTGCGGTTACCCAGAAAAAAGAATTGCCCATATGCACCTTGGAAGATGGCAAACAGGCCTTGCGGCTGGCATTGGCCGCGCACGCCTCGAATGCGAAAGGAACTTTAGTAAAATTGGACTAGGAGCTTCGAGTGAGTAAACTTCGTTCACTTATAAAATCAGAATGGTTTCTTGCAGTGTTTTTATTGGTGGCGGTTTCGGCCATAGCATACCTGCCATTCATTGCACATTTCAGCTATTTCAATGATGATTGGTATGAGATGTATGCGACGGGTGTGCGCGGTCCGTGGGTGTTCATTGATATTTTCAGCATTGACCGCCCCGCCCGCGCCTTTTTGATGATCCCGCTTTATATTCTTTTTGGCAGGAATCCGTTTCCCTATAATGTAACCGCCTATTTGTTTCGCCTCTTCGGCGGCTTGTCGGTTCTGTGGAGCTTGCGCATGGTCTGGCCGCAGCAAAAACGCCTGGCGACCCTGGCGGCTTTGTTTTATCTGGTCTACCCCGGCTTTTTATCCCAGCCGAATGCGATTGATTTTCAATCCCATATTGCAGGACTATGTTTTGCAGCTTTTTCCATTGCCTTGAGCTTGAAGGCGGTCACGACCAAAAATCTTGGGCCGAGGCTCGTGTGGAGCGGATTGTCCATCTTTTTTGGTTTGGCCTACCTGAGTCAGATGGAATACTACGCCGGCTATGAAGTTGTGCGCTTCGTCCTTCTTTTCATCCTTGCCGGGCAGAGGGAGCAGGCTTTCTTTGCCCGTTTGAAGCGCGCCGTGTTATGGTATTTGCCGTTCATCGTTGTGCCCCTGTTATTTTTTACGTGGCGGTTGCTTTTCTTCCAGGATATTCGCAAGCAAACCGATGTGGGTACTCAGTTGGGGATTTTGGTGGCTTCCCCCTTGCACACCGTTCTGGTTTGGAGTGCCACGCTGGTTCAAAACATGGTGGAAGTCGGTGTGCTGGCCTGGCTTGTGCCATTCTATAACTTTTTTTCATCCTTATCGCCGCTCGATGTATTCGCCGGTTTGGGCGTTGCGCTTATCGCAATTTTGCTTGCATGGGTTTCCCTGAGAAATATTCCTTTTGATTCCACGCCGGAAACTGCATGGGTATGGGAGAATTTGTGCGCCGGGTTTGTCATCCTCGCCGGCGGATTGATCCCGATCATCGTCGCTAATCGCAGCGTGGACTTTGCCGACTTTTCGCGTTACTCCGCGATCAGTATGTTCGGCGCGGCGATGATGCTCGCCATTTCCGTTGACCGTCTGCAGAATGTCAAATTGCGTCTTGGGTTTGTCCTGCTTTTGATCGGCATGGCGGTCATTACCCACTTTGCGAATGGCTCGGGTTATGCGCGTTCTTCGGATGCCAATAATTCCTTTTGGTGGCAGGTAAGCTGGCGCATCCCGCAAATGGAGAAAGGCACAACNNGCCGGGATATTCAACCGGCCATCTATGCCGCCTTATTAACCCAGGACACAATAGAGAAAGCAATCATGCACGTGGGACAGGAATATGATACGCGGCGTGCTTCGATCCACACCTACAAGAATTATCGCAAGGTTCTCGTGCTCAGCCAGCCTACTCCCGCCTCCTGCGTTCAAGTGATGAATGGGGATCAAACGGAATTTTCCTCGGCGGAGAACGCACGCGTGATGCTGCTTGCGCCGTATTCCCGGCCTCAAGATGTGATCCCTGGATCGAAATTTGCTGTCCCGCCCTATTTTCCGTTCGGAGCCGAGCCGGTTCATGATTGGTGCTACTATTATGAAAAGGCCGCCTATGCCCGCCAGGTCGGCGATTGGCAAACCGTCCTCGATTTGGGTGAGCAAACAGCCAGGCTTCGTTTGAGGCCGCAGGATTTAATTGAATGGATGCCTTTCCTTCAAGCTTATGCCTATTTTGGAGATCAAGCGCGGCTCAAGGAATTGGCGGTTCCGGTGGTATCCGATCCGTTCGTGGCTTCGCAGGCCTGCCGCATCCTGGCGGGAATGCCCTTGGACACCTCTACCGCCGGTCTGGTAAAAAGCCTCTACTGTATTTCAAAATAGAACGGTTAAGTTTGCTATAATTACCCCTTGCTTTTCAGGGCTAAATCCGCAGAGTTTCTCTGCAAATCCAATAGGAGTTTTTGATGTCGAAAGCCAAATTGATTTCCCCGTATGGTGGTAACAAACTGGTCAATCTCGTTGTGACCGGCCAGGAATGTGAGGAATTGGCCGCCCGTGCCGCCAAATTGCCATCCATTAAGATCAGCATGCGCAACTTGTGTGACCTGGAATTGCTCGCCACAGGCGGG
>PMLN01000199.1 GCA_003158885.1 Anaerolineae bacterium | reverse complement strand
TTGAAAGCGCGGCTTAATATCAATGAGATCATTACCACGTTGATGTTGAACTATGTTGCCTATCTTTGGGTAGATTATTTTGTGGTGGTGGGTCCTTGGAGTCTCGGTGATTTCGAATCAACTGGCCGCTTCCCGATATCGGCAACGTGGCCTCGCTTAACGGAATCCGCCAAACAGATTCCCATTCTCGCAGGTCTGACTGCGCATCCTGGAATCTTTCTTGGCATTGCCGCGGCATTGCTGCTGACCTGGATTTTATATCGCAGTCGCTGGGGTTATGAAATCCGGGTAATAGGTAATAATCCGAAAGCGNNACTGGCCGGGTTGGCAGGAATGAACGAGGTTGCCGCGCAGCGCGAACTTAATGGCCGTTTTCAACGCGGCCTGGGTTTTACCGGCGTGATCGTGGCCTGGCTCGCCCGTCTCAATCCAATCGCCGCCATCCTCGTTTCAATCCTTTTCGGCGCATTATTGGTTGGAACGCAATTGATCCAACCTCAGGGCATTTCCTCCATGTTACAAGGCGTCATCCTATTTGTGGTTGTGGGAACGGAATTGCTTTTTCACTATCAAATAAAATTGGAAAAGATCGAATCAACTCCCCTGCCTGCCGCGGAGGCATCTCATGACTAATTCAGCATTGATCGCTCTGGCCGCAACCATCCTGTTCGGCGCGTTGGTAAGCGGCACGCCTTTATTGTTCGCAACGATCGGTGAAATCGTTTCCGAACGTTCGGGTGTGATGAATCTGGGCATCGAAGGAATGATGCTGGTCGGCGCGATGGGCGGATTTGTTTTCTGGACAACTGCCGTGTCAAAATGGCACTGGAACAGTCGCGAGGCCTTGATCATCGGCTTGATCGTTGGTATGTTGTTCGGGGGCTTGTTGGGGCTTTTACACGGCTATATAACCATCACGCTGAGGGCTGATCAAGTGGTGAGTGGATTAGCGGTCACGTTTCTCGGCACCGGCCTTTCAAGCATTCTCGGGGCGCCCTACGTGGGCAAGGCTGTGCCCGAGCCATTCAATATCACTGTACCGCTATTGGAGCATATCGCATTAGAACAGGTTTTGCTTATTGTGTTTGGTTTAATCTTTGCGCCTGCAGTGTGGTATTACGTTAACCGGACGAGGCCCGGACTCAATCTGCGCTCGGTGGGCGAATACCCTTCTGCCGCCGATTCACTTGGCCTGAACGTTCAGCGCATACGATTAATCTACGTAGTGTTTGGAGGGTTGATGAGCGGACTCGGAGGGGCGGCGATGAGTCTGATCACCGATCCAGGCTGGGTGGATGGGAAAACCTCGGGGCTGGGTTGGATCGCAGTCGGATTGGTCATCTTTGCGAACTGGGACCCATTGCGCGGCATGGCGGTCTCGTATTTCTTTGGCCTTCTCCGCCGCCTGCCCCTCGACTTGCAAAACCCGGCGCTGCCTTTGATCTCCACTGCGAATAATCCTTCCGTTGGCCGTTTCATGGATATGCTGCCCTACCTTGCAACGATCTTCATTCTAATCCTCGGCTCGCGTGAGGCCTTGCGTCAACGCCTCGGTGCGCCGGCCGCGCTGGGAGTGCCCTACGTGCGCGGTGAGCATAGCTGATAGCTCCTTTATAATTGCACGTTCTTGAGAAGCGTATGATCAAATTTCTTGGTTATCGTTGTTCCCTTTGTGGAACCGAATATAAGCCGGACGAAATCACTTATACCTGCCCGAAAGACGGCGGCAATTTGGATGTCGTGCTCGACTACGATGGTATCAAAAAGAAATATCAGCCGGAGGATATCACCAGCCGTGACGACCCATCGCTCTGGCGGTATCTGCCGTTGCTGCCTGTGCCTGAACCGCCCGGGAACTCGACTCCGCTTCACGCGGCGGGCGGTACGCCGGTCTTTGCACTGCCTCGTCTGGCGGAAAAACTTGGATTGCAGAGTCTTTGGCTGAAGGATGAGTCCCGCAATCCCACCGCCTCCTTTAAGGATCGCGCCAGCGCGATCGTGGTGGCACGCGCCCAGGAGATCAAGGCGGAGATCGTGGTGACGGCTTCCACCGGTAATGCAGGCGCGGCGCTGGCAGGCATGTCGGCAGCCATTGGACAAAAGGCGATCATCTTTGCGCCCAAGTCTGCGCCACCTGCCAAGGTTGCGCAATTGCTGGTCTTTGGCGCGAAGGTGATCCTCGTGGATGGAACGTATGATGAGGCCTTTGACCTGACCGTCAAAGCCGCCGATGAATTTGGCTGGTATTGCCGCAACACNNGCGGCGTTTGAGATCTGGGAGTGGTGGCGGACAGCACATCAAACCTGGCATGAGCAGCATGGTGAGGGAATAGATCACGCGCCGCTGACCCTCTTTGTACCGGTCGGCGATGGAAATATCATTTCCGGGATTCATAAGGGTTTCAAAGACTTGTTGGAATTGGGCTGGCTGGCGCGTATGCCGCGTATTATGGGCGTCCAGGCAACCGGTTCCGCAGCCATTGCCAATGCATTCCAGGCGGACACGGAAAAAATCATCCCGATCTCCGCACAAACCATTGCGGATAGCATCTCCGTGGATCTGCCGCGTGATGGAGTGCGCGCGGTGCGCGCGGTGCGCGAAACGAAAGGAACATACATCACAGTTCCCGATGAGGAGATCTTGAAATCCATCGCGGAGCTTGGCAGGATGGGAATCTTCGCGGAACCAGCCGGAGCGACTGCGTACGCCGGTTTGGTGCGTGCCGCAGCTCAAGGCCTGGTGCGGGGCGATGAACCGATTTTGGTGTTGAACACCGGCAGCGGTCTCAAGGATGTGCGCGCCGCGATGCAGGCAGTTGCCGCCGCACCCATCATCGAGCCGACCTTATCGGCCGTAAAAAAGATTCTATGAAATCTGAATGGAGCCTGCCGGCGCGATATTTCATGCTGGTTCTCACCATTGCATTCCTGGTTTGGGTCGGATATGAACTCCGGGGACTTTTCCGCCCGTTGATCTTTGCGGGGGTGATCGCCTATTTGTTTTATCCATTGGTTGCATTGATCCAAAGCAGATTCAAACTGAATCGCAGAGCCGCCTCGAATATTGTTTATTTTGTCAGCCTGGCAGTGATGATTATTTTACCTATCATCCTTGTGCCTATCTTGTGGAGGCAGACATCTGAGATCTCGCTCGATCTGCAACAAACACTGGCGGATGCTCAAAAGTATCTCGCCATCCCTATTTCCATTGGAGGAATCCCGATTGATCTTGGAGGGGTCATTTCCCAGTATAAAGGTGCACTTTCCAACCCGTTCTTGTCGATTCCACAAAATGCCATCCTGTTCATCAGTAACACATCGAGAAGTACATTGTGGATATTGATTATTTTC
>PMLN01000320.1 GCA_003158885.1 Anaerolineae bacterium | reverse complement strand
TACTTTCAGAGTATAATCACGCCGCGCCAGCCAAAAGCTGGTATTTTTATGGTTCTAATTTGGTTCAGAAACCGAAACCATGACGGATGGAGTAAACCATGTCTCGTAGCCGCAATATTTGGCTGGTCGTGATCATTGTGCTGATCGCCTTTTCGCTTTGGGTCGATCTGAGCAAGAATATCTCGATTGCCAACCCAACTAACAATCAATTGCTCGTAAATCTCAACACAGATATCCACCTGGGTCTCGACCTGCGCGGTGGTCTTCAGGTTTTGTTGCAAGCCGATGTTCCCAACTGCGCCACAGTGGATGCCAACTCACTGAACGTCACGCGCCAAATCCTAGAAAACCGCGCGAACGCCATGGGCGTAAGCGAAGTCACCATGCAAGTGGCAGGCAACTGCCGCATTGTGGCAGAGTTCCCCGGCATCAGCAACCCCGAGCAAGTGGTAGCCGCAATGAAACAAACCGGCTTGCTTGAATTTGTAGACATGGGAACCAACCCAGTACCTGTAGGCACCGTAGTCCAGACCGATTACGGCCAGGCTTCCACTACACAACCGTCTGTAACCGGAACGGCGCCCTCTGCGACGACAACACCCAATTCCACCCCAACAACTTCTGCCCTGACCGCCACACCGGCTGCGAATGCTACACCTGCAGCGAATGCCACGCCCGGCGCAACCGCGGCCGCACCGACAACCGTTTACCATACCGTCATGACCGGCGCGGACTTGGATACGGTCACGGTTCAAACCACATCGCTCGGGCAATATGAGATCGCCTTCACGCTAAAATCGAGCGGCTCCCAGATCTTTGCCGATTACACGTCTTCGCATGTACAACAATATCTGGCGATCGTGCTCGACAAGAAAGCCATTTCCGTACCCGTGATCAACTCAGCCATCACAGGCGGCCAGGGAGTGATCCAAGGCAGCTTCACATCCGACTCAGCCAACGCACTGGCCGTGCAATTGCGCTATGGTTCCCTGCCCGTGCCGGTGAAGGTTGTGGAGAGCCAGACGGTCGGCCCAACCCTCGGCGCAGAATCAGTGCGCAAGAGCCTGCTGGCCGGCGCCATCGGCCTGGCCGTTGTGATCCTCTTCATGGGACTGTATTACCGCCTGCCCGGCATCCTGGCCGACTTGGCGCTGGTCACATACACATTGATCTCCCTGATGCTCTTCAAGATCATCCCCATCTTCCTGACCCTGCCCGGCATCGCAGGCTTCATCCTCAGTATCGGAATGGCAGTGGACGCGAACGTCCTGATCTTCGAGCGGCTCAAAGAAGAATTGAGGTCAGGCCGCACACTGCGACAGGCCATTGACCTCGGCTGGAGCCGCGCCTGGCCTTCCATCCGGGACTCAAATTCTTCCACGCTCATCACGTGCGTCATCCTTTACATCTTCGGGAACACATTCGGCGCAAGCATGGTGAAGGGCTTCTCCATCAACCTGGCCCTGGGCGTGCTCCTTTCCCTGTTCACCGCCATCATCGTCACGCGCACCTATCTGCATCTTGTGCTGGACAACCTGAAATTGGATGAACATCCAAACTGGTTCGGGTTGTAGGAGTTTTGCATGAACATCATCAAGAACCGTTACCTATACTTTCTCATCTCCCTGCTGGTGATCGTGCCGGGAATCATCTTCATGGCCATCCACTGGACCACCACCAAGGAAGGCCCGCTCGCGTTAGGCATTGACTTCCGAGGCGGCTCCCTGCTCGAAGTGCAGTTCACCGGAACGCTGCCAGCGCCAGCCGACATCCAAGCCGTCTATAATCAATTCCAATCCACCGGCGGTCAATCCTTAAGCGACTCTGTCATCCAGCCGCTCGGCACTGACAAATATTCGATCCTTTCCAAGCAAATAGACGATGCCACAAAAGGCAAAATCGTGGCGGCGATGCAGGCCAAAACCGGTGAAACCCCAAACGTGCTGACCTTCAGTTCCGTTTCCGCGTCGGTGGGAGCGGAGGTCACAAATGCGGCCTTGTTCGCCATCCTGGCTGCCGCACTATTCATCATTCTTTATATCTGGTATGCATTCCGCAGCGTAGAACATCCGGTACGCTACGGAACGGCAGCGATTATCGCCATGTTCCACGATATCTTCGTGGTGCTGGGCGTGGAGGCCATGCTCGGTTATTTCCTGCATTGGGAAGCGGACGCGTTGTTCCTCACCGCGTTGCTGACCGTGATCGGCTTCTCGGTACACGACACCATCGTGGTGTTTGATCGCATCCGTGAGAATTCCAACATTTATCGGCGCGTGGATTACGAGACGCTGGTCAATCATTCCGTGGTGCAAACACTCGACCGTTCCATCAATACGCAGTTGACCGTGATGTTCACGCTGTTCGCGCTGGCGTTGTTCGGCGGCGATACGACACGGCATTTCGTGATCATTCTGCTGGCGGGCATCTTCAGCGGAACCTATTCCTCCATTTTCAACGCTTCACCGATCCTGGTAGTATGGGAAAACCGCGAGTGGCGAACATGGTTCAGCAGAAAGAAAGCCGAAGCACAACAGCCGTAAGAAAACATTCAGGCATAACGACTTTAAAAAGCGCATCGAATTTGGTGCGCTTTTTTATACCCGAAGAGAAGGAACTCCGTTATGGGACAAAATTCGTGAATTTCAGCGTCTCTCTCCTTTTCCACGGTTTATTCGCGGCATTCGCAAATTCGCGTAATTCGCGTTAAGGATTTCCCGACTTTGGTAAAGCCTTGAGCGACCCAGGTTATGTGCGAGGCTTAACGCCCGCCTCAGGGTTATAATTCAAATATGCAAGGAGCACAAAATGAGTGAAGAAGTAAAACCCCAGGGGAATTCCTTTTACGAGCGGCCCAATGTCAAATTGGATACCATCCAGGTCAGCGGCGGAATTCCGTTCGGCATCGAACAGGTTTCCAACAAGGAACTTGGAATTGCAGGCGCGTACGGTGCATGGGGAAAGAGTTATAACAACGCCCACCTGCCGGAATTTGTGGAAACCCGCATGGGACATTCACTGGGCGATAACGAACAGTTGGAACTGGCCGATCTGGGCTTCGAAAGCCGGCACCATGTGCCCATATTGACACAGGCAGAAAATCACCAATTAGAGGTGGAGGTCGGGGCGCGCATGATCCAGGAGGCTGCACAGAGCAACGGGTGGCAAACCTCCGAAGTGGAAGGCTTACTGGTGGGTACAAGCGGACCGATCAGCAATGATTATCTATCCGAGATCGCACAGCGCGCCGGAGTGCCAAATGAGGCGCTCAAGGTCAGCGTGCATAAGGCCTGCGACGGATCGGTCGGGGCCTTGAATTTGGCGCTCAACCCCGAGCTGGCCGAAACGGGGCAATTCAACATCGCCGAAGAATTGCGCGGCAAAAAAGTTTTGGTCGGCGGGATCGAAGGTCTGAGCCGCTTTATCGGTTTTTCGCAGGATAAGAACGCTCTGCAGCTTTTTGGGAACGGGTTCGGGATGATCGGTCTCATCCCCGGCAAGACGATCAAGTTCCTGGTGGGCAAAAGCATGGATGTCTTCGACTCAGAAGGTTTATTGAAGGTACGGATGCTGTATCCGCATGAAGGCCTGAAGGCCATCGGTAAACTGGTGGAAGTCGTGCAGGAAAAGGCATCCTACATCCGGGTGGCAGGCTTGATGCACGAACCGGAGGACGGCTCGAACATTTCCATGGCCGGACTGATGGGCATGGTGAAACTGTTCGTGCGCACGGGAGTGCAGGCGGTGACGGATGTGTTCGGTTCCTACCAGAAATTGATGGAGAAACTTGGCACGCCGGATAAGAAATTAGCGGTGGCCATCGTCCACCACGCCAATTACAAGATCAACAAGCTCAAGGAAAAACACCTATTAAAGGAAGGCATCAGTTTCCCGATGCCATGGCTCTTGAAGGATTTCGGCAATGTCAGCGCGGCCTCGAATATGATCGCGTTCCTGAGACAGTTGCCGCAGATCAAGCCGGGCGACCATGTGTTGTTCGACGGCTTTGGGGCGGGAACGTATTACGATGTGGTGGCCGTGGAATTGGGTGGATAAGGAAGAAAGAGGTTATCCACGAAGGCACGAAGTACACAAAGACAAAAAAGCAATCTCCTGATTTACAGGAGATTGTTTTTTTTTGAAGAACACTCATCACAATGAGAGGGAGTTATGGCAATTTGATTGGCGGGCGAAGCAAGGCAGTCACCAGCTTGACGGCATTCTGAACATCCGCATAATCAATCATCTCGGAGGGCGAATGAACATAACGGCAGGGAATGGAGATGCAGCCAACCGGAATCCCGCTGCGTACCAATTGCATCGCACGTGCATCGGTGGTGCCGCCCAGCAGAACTTCGCGTTGATAAGGAATCTTGTTTTTCTCTGCGGCGGCGATCATCCAATCCACAATGCGCGGGTCGGATAGCATCCCGCCGTCGCGAATCTTGATGGCCGGGCCTTGGCCGAGGGCCATATCAAAATCGCGCTGGCCGGGCGTGTCACCCCAGCCGGTCACGTCAATCGAGAAACCCAGTTCGGGATCGATGCCATAGGCGGAGGTCTGCGCACCGCGCGTACCGACCTCTTCCTGGGTGGTAAAGACAAAATAGACTTCATTGGAGGTGGACTTCAAGGCGCGCAAGGCCTCCACCGCGACCGCGCAGCCGATGCGGTCATCCATGGATTTGGCAACCAGGCGCCCGCCCAAATCCATAAACGGCCTTTCAAAGGCGGCGACATCGCCGGTCTTCACCGGGCAAGCCTCCCTATCCGATACGCCCACATCAATGAACATTTTATCGAGCGCAGGCAGGTCGTTGCCAACGACGCTGCCATCCAGGCCGATCACGCCGCGCGTCCCGTTCATAAAGCGCACGCGTCCGCCGGGCAGGTTGCGAGGGTACACGCCGCCGATGCCGGTGAAGCGCACAAAGCCTTTCTCGTCCACATGAGTAACCATCAAACCGATCTCATCCATGTGGGCGGCAACCATCACACGCGTACCGCCCTTGCCCTTGCGGGCGATCAGATTGCCCAGGGCATCGACGCGCATCTCGTCTGCGAATCCTTTGATCTCTGAACGGATCACATCTCGAATTGCGTCTTCGTAACCCGACGGGCTGAATGTATCGGTTAATTTTTGAATCAATTGCTTCATGGAAAATCCTCGTCTCGAATAGGATCTAACGCTTTAAAAGCGCAGGCGTGATTTGACGGATGGCCGCATGCAATAATGCCAGCGTATTCTTCCAATCGTCCAGGCGGGCAACGCTCATGGGCGAGTGAGTGTAACGATGCGGAACGGAAAGGGAGACAACCGGCACACCCGCACCGGCGCGCTGGATGCCGCCCGCATTCGTCCCACCCCCGCCCGGCTGGCGGATTTGATACGGTATCCCGGCTTGTTCCGCCACCCTTTGCAGGAAATGAACCAGCCGCGGATCATCGAGCGTGGAAGAATTGGAAACATAGATTGCCGGTCCGAGGCCGAGTTTGGTATTGTAAAAAGTATTCTCGCCATCAAATTGCACCGGCAGATCGTTGGCAGGGGTTGCATCAATGACGATCCCAAGATCGGGCTTGAAGTATTGCGCTGCAACTTTTACACCGCGCAAACCAATCTCCTCCTGAACGGTAAAGGCTGCGCACAAATCAACATTCGGATAGGAGCCTTTAAGAAGCTCGATCAAGGTCGCAACACCGAGACGATTATCCAGCGATTTCGACATGAGCGCAGGCCCCACACGCTGGAAGTTCGGAGCGAAGGTGCCGCGCTCGCCGATCTTGATCTTCGCGTCCGGCCCAACGTCAATACGCAAGGCATCCTCAGTGAGCGGCTTTCTACGCTCATCGGCGGTCGTCAGATGAATGGGTTTGGCGCCAATCACACCGGGTTTCCGTTCCCTGCCAACCAGAACCTGTTTACCTGCCAGGTTGCGCGGATCAATGCCTCCGATGGTCTTGAAACGATACAAGCCTTCGCCTTCATCCGCAACCAGCATAAAGCCGACTTCATCCATGTGCGCATCGAGCATAAGACGCAGACGTTTGGCGCCGCGGCCCTTTTTCAATGCAAGAACATCACCGAGCGCGTCCACTTTGACTTCATCCACATGGGATTTGATCTCATCCAGGATGATCCTGCGCACTTCACTCTCGCCGCCGGAAACACCAACCGCGCGGCAAAGTCTTTCCAATAACCTGACTTGTGCGGCGCCCACCGCAGGGGTTCTATTTGCCATCTTCATCCTCCCATGAAATCCTGGAAACAAAATCCAATTCCAGGCGGCTGATGAATTCCGCCAGCAGGCGCCCGGTGCGCTGAATATCTTTCACCGCAACCACTTCAACGGGCGTGTGCATATAACGCAATGGAATCCCGATCAGCATCGTAGGTATGCCTGCGCGGGCGACCTGAATGGCATACGCATCGGTGCCGGAATTAGACGGCGAAATATCCATGGCCACCGGTATCTCCATTTGATCGGCCAACTCCTTGAATTTCTTATATAGATAAGGATGGAGGTTCGCGCCCCAGCCAAGCGTGGGACCTTTGCCAAGCGGAAAAGTTTGCCAGTCGCCTGAACCTTTATCACCGGCGCCTTTCGCAAAGGTAACATCCAGCACAAGGGCAAGGTCGGGATGCAAATGAAAAGCGGAGGTCGCAGCGCCGCCCAGGGTCTCTTCCTCCTGCGCGGTGGCAACCGCCCACACATCCCACAGGTGTGATTTGGTTTGAAGTTCCTCCAGGCAAAGCGTCAAAGCGGCCACGGAGGCGCGGTTATCGAGCGAATGCCCGCTGAGGACTTCACCGGAAAGTTCGACCGGCGGCGTATTAAACGAAACGAGATCACCCACATGAACGAGGCTTGCCACTTTCGAAGGCAGCAAGCCGGTATCCACGAGCAGATGGCGGAGTCCTATGGCGCCCTCACGCGCGGCCTCGGGCAGGCTCTTCAGGGGCGGCATCACGATCACACCGGGCAAATCCTCCTGCCGGCCATGCACAATCACCGGCGTACCCGGCAAAATACGCACATCAATGCCGCCGATTTCGTCCAAATGGAGGAAACCCTGCTCCACTTTCGTAACCATCAAGCCGATGGCATCCATATGTGCGGCGATCATGAGCGCAGGACGAGGCGCTTTTGCGCGGCCCCGCTTGAGTCCATGCAGGGAACCGAGGCGGCTGGTGGAGATCTCATCTACGAGAGGTCTCCATTTTTCTTCGATAAGATGGGCGACCGGGCCTTCGTAAGCCGAGAGGCCGGGCGCGGAAATCAGGGATTTTAGAAAGGGAAGAATGTCAGTCATTAGAGTATCGGAAATGGAGGGTTAAGTTGAGAGAGGATAATTATACTCCCTGTGCAGAAGATAAAAAACAGGATACCGATAAACGGATTCGCAGGGATAGAGAAGTGAAAATGGAACGCATAGCCTGGCGCAATAAATTGCGCCTTTCGCCATGTGATTTTAATCGGCTATATCCATCGCTCACAAGTTAAGGTTTTTTCAGGTTCGTCAAGGGTAGTTTTTTGAAAATCTTGGCTTTCTAAAACAGGATTTTCGCTTATTCGTCTACTCAACTTGCGATTTTTTGCCATCGCAACAAGGCGAAACCTGCCAAGTAGTCAAAATCAGTACGTTTGAGCATAAAAAAGTCCCTTGACAGAGTCCTGAATTGCTTAACTTGTGACTGATGGGCTATATCATGGATAATCGGCACTCTCGCGTTCATAAGGTCTCCCCAATCATGGGCATTAGGGATACAATACACAAATCAATTGCATAATCGGTTCGGTGGTCGCGGACAAGTCGATCTGTCAGCGGCGTCAGGCTGGAGCCTAATGTTGCGTCGTTTTGTAACTACTCAGGCATGGTATACGTGGCAATATTTGGTCACAATGATACAAATTTGCCACAGGTACGCCCCCAAATGTGGACGAAAAATTCAAATCAAGGCTTTTTTGTACTCATCAGGTAACGGTTGAACAATCCTTGCCACCGCGACTTGCGAAATTTGCTCTGCGTTGGCCGGGTGACAGGGAAACAAAGGTGTTCAAGCTTTTCCTGACCAATACAGCAAATGGTGTTTTTGACCTAAAACAGGCTGAGCAGTTGCGTCGTTTTTCTTTTTATCGTAGGTGCAATTATTACGATCTGTAGTGGATTCAATAGGAGGCGTGCCATGCAAGACGTCAGCCTGGCCGAGACGAGGATATCGAGGACTTATATGCACAGCTTCACTCTCCCAGAATTCCCAAAGTTTGAGCGCCTTTCTGTGCAACACAAAGGTGCGATTGATGCCTACTTTAATCTCTACCCTCCTTACAGTGACTTCACCTTCGCGACAATGTGGTGTTGGGATTTATACAACAGCGCAGCGTTATCCGTTCTTAATGGAAATCTGGTTCTTAGGTCTAAGAACTATAAAAGCGGATTGCCCTACCTGTCTTTCCTCGGCGGGATTGAGAGCTGCAAGACGGTGCTCACGCTCTTGGAATACTCAGAGGACGAGTTGGCGAGATCGCAGCTTGACCGTATCCCGGAGATCTCCATTTCGCACGATGCGAAGGGACTTGCCGCGCAGCTAGAAATTCAAGAGGATCGCAACAACTTTGATTATATATTTGATCTTCAAGCACTTGCATCCTTCGTTGGTCCATCCTATCAGAGTAAACGTAAGCTAGCGGCCCATTTTGAGCGGACATATTCTCCGAAGGTCCGAGAACTTGATCTCAACGATAGCCGAGATCGGGAAATGGTCCTCTCAGTCTTCACCAACTGGTCAGATAGCCGTGGTAAGAGTCGGATCGATACGGAAAAAGAATTATGCGCTCTGTATCGTGCCTTTAAGATATGGTCTACAGGTGTACTCGTCGCCATCGGAGTCAGCTCGGATGATAGGCTGATTGCTTTTGCCGTTTGCGAGATTCTCCCGAATCGTTTCGCTGTAGGACATTTCTTTAAAGCAGATACAAGGTTGAAAGGCGCATTTGAGTTCCTCCGCCAGGTTCAAGCGCGCCACCTGTTACAACTAGGGTTTAAGTGGCTTAATATACAGCAAGACATGGGGTTGCCGGGGCTTCGGCAAGCGAAAATGTCATACTGCCCCATTTTCTTTCTTCGAAAATACACGCTCACCACCTGCCCGAATATGGTAAACTTAAATCAGAGTTGATCTCAAGGCAGCAAGGTATTTAGCTATGTTCGAAAGAGATGAGGTTGTTTGCTATGAAGGCGGATCCGAGAATTGAACCCATTCAAGTTAATGAGATATCTGAACTACTTGATATCAAGTGGAGTGTTTTTAGTCAGTATTATTCAAGTAAGGATGCCTGTGATAATTATTCGTTGGCATGCACTGATTGGAGCATCTCTGTGAAATTGACCTTTGAAAGAAAAATTGTTGGAATGTATTTGCTCAAAGAAGAAGCTATTTCCGAAATTATTCCTCAGGAACATATAACGACACTCCATGAAAGTCTTTTTGAATACCAGGGTCTACGAGGCATACAGGGCATTACTCTTGCCATACAAGAGGAATATCGCGGCCGTGGTTGGGGGACCTTCCTTAAAAAATACCCTAGAACATTAGGATATGACTACTGGTGGGGGATTGCGTTTAAGACTTTGGGAAATTTGAAAGACTGGCAAAAGCAGGCCCGACTTGTGGGGGAGAGTCGGGATCTGTACCTCCTTCTAGAGGATTTCCGGTAAGCGGCAGATCCGTTGTTAGAAGATCGCCTTTCGTGCGTCCATAACCTGGCGCATTCGATTGTTGTGATAGTGAAACTAGTGGTCTGAAGGATAAATCTTGCAATGAAATCAATTTGGGGTTAGAGTATGCATGGTTGTGGTGAGCGTCAGCGNNNNGTCACTACTGCGCAACGGCTGCACACCCTTGCGTGTGGCGCGTCGGGCCGAGATCCTTTTGGGGCGTGCGGAGCGACATGAGGGACTTGTCCAATTGAGCGAAGAAGTGAGAGAAAACCCTTCCACGATATGGCGGGTTTGCCAACGATATCAGCAAGAAGGTCTGCAAGCGGCCTTATATGATGCGATGCGTTCGGGTCGACCACGGGTTTTTTTCCAGGAGGCAACGAAAACAGATTGAGCGACTGGCCCTGAAAGCGCCCGCCAATTTCGGTTGGAAATTGACGCATTGGTCGCAGCGCAGCTTGGCGCAAGCCGCCGTGGAGCAAGAATATGTGGAGAGCATTCATCCGACCACGATCGGGGCCGTGTTGAATGAGGCGGACTTGCATCCTCAATACGTGAGCTGGTGGAAAAACACGGTTTGGGATGATGAAGCCGTCGAGCGCTGCCTGCGCATCCTGTGGTACTACGAACGAGTCGAGAGTTTGTGGAAAAAAGGCGAGCTGCTCCTGGCCGTGGATGAGAAACCCAGCCTGCAAGTCCTGGAACGAGCTCTGCCGACACGACTCATGCACCCAGGTCAGCCGGAGCGGCAGGAATTTACTTACATTCGCCACGGCACGGTCTATTTGCTGTGCGGCTTGAACCTTCTCAACGGACATATGTGGGCAGAGTGTCTGGAAAAAAACGATGGTGAGCACTTTCGGCCCGCCATAGGCCGTCTGCTGCATCCGTACAGTTGGGCTCAGCGCATTCATCTCATCATCGACAACGGTTCCAGTCATATCAGCGGTGACACTACTGAGTTTTTAGAAAGCCTCTCGCCGCGCGTTCATGTGCTACTTACACCTTCCAATGCATCGTGGCTCAACCAAGCCGAGTCCTTACTGGAAGCCTTTAGCCAACGGTACTTGATTCGGGGCAACTGGTGCAGTCGTAGCGTCATGATCCAACATATTATCGAGAGTACCCAGGAATACAACCAATATTTTGCGCATCCTTTCGCCTGGCAATGGTCCTGCCGCGATTTCCGATATTGGCTCAACAATACAAGAGGCCTAATTCGTTGCAAAACTTAGGCTCCAGTCCACTAGAATGGTGAAAAAGGTTGCTTTGCCGACCAAGAACGATCCGACTTTTTTCCGCCTCAACCGGGCGAGAGGCCAGGCGCGGAAATCAGGGATTTCAGGAAAGGAAGAATGTCAGTCATTAGAGTATCGGAAATGGAGGGTTAAGTTGAGAGAGGATAATTATACTCCCTGTGCAGAAGATAAAAAACAGGATACCGATAAACGGATTCGCAGGGATAGTATAGTGGATAAGGAAATTTAGACACGAAAACGGGCATAATTAAGGTGTAGTTTCTGGAGAAAACCGACATGCCCAAAAGAAAACGATTCTCTGCGCAACAAAAGGCTCAAATGGTCCTGGAAGTCATCCGGGAAGAAAAGAGCATCGCACAAATTGCCGCTGAAAACAGCATCCATCCGAATCAGATATACAAATG
>PMLN01000247.1 GCA_003158885.1 Anaerolineae bacterium | reverse complement strand
CTCTGTGATGAAAATTCTTGCACAAAAAGCAAGAAGTTCACTTGTAAGCGCCTAAAGGTTTGATAAACCTTTAGGGTTGAAACACATATAAAAGGAAAACCATGAATGATATAACCTACTCTTCCGCCGAACTCATGATCGTCAACGCGGCGCGGCTATTGCGCGATGGCGATGTTGTGTTTGTGGGCGTGGGCCAGCCGAACCTGGCCTGCAACCTGGCCAAACGAACCCATGCGCCGAACCTGGTCATGATCTATGAGGCGGGCGTGATCGGGGCAGAACCGGCGCGCCTGCCGCTTTCCATCGGCGATCCGACCCTGGTGAGCGGCGCATTGTCGGTGGTCAGCATGTACGATATTTTCAGCTTATATCTCCAGCGCGGCAATGTAGACGTCGGTTTCATGGGCGGCGCGCAGATTGATAAATATGGCAACATCAATGCCACGGTGATCGGCAAAGATTACAACCATCCAAAGACACGCCTGCCCGGTTCGGGCGGGTCGCAGGAAATTGCGGCCTGGGCCAACCGGTGTTACCTGATGACGCCGCATCAAAAACGGCGCTTCCCGGAAAAGGTTGATTTCATGACCTCGGCCGGCTATTTGAACGGGCGCAAAGAACGGGAAGCCAGCGGCGTACGGGGCACAGGAATGCTGGTGGTGGTTACCGACATTGGCGTCATGGAACCCGATGAAAACGGCGAACTTATACTCACCGGTCTCCATCCAAAGCGAACGGCACAGGAAGCCAGGGAAAATACCGGCTGGGATTTGAAAGTCGCGGAGAGTTTAAGAACCACCGACTTTGTCACTGAAAAGGAATTGAATATCCTTCGTAATGAATTGGATCCAAAAGGAATTTATCTAAAAGGCGGTTAGCGGAGAAGGACATGGCTTTACCAAAGTCAGAAAACCCTTAACGCGAATTACGCGAATTTGCGAATGTCGCGAATAAACCCTAGAGAAAATTGGCGGAATTAACCCATGTGTGGCATGTGCGTTCCAAAACATCCGATTCGTCAAACAGCTTTAGTAAGACCATACTGAGAAGGATTATAAAACTTGCGAGATTGGTCTTTCTCCTTTATAATCCCCGCCGCTCGACAAACCGCCACCATAGCTCAGTCGGTAGAGCAGACGTTTCGTAAACGCCAGGTCAAGGGTCCGAATCCCTTTGGTGGCTCATCACAAAGTTGAAAGTTACAGGTTGAAGGTTGGAAGGTGGATGTCTTCCAGCCTTCGTTTGTTTAAGCGGCGGTCAAGACATTTGTGACTTTGCGGAATACTTTCTATGGCGATTCATGATCGCCGGTCCTTACCAACACATGGGGTTCGGCAGAAAAGCAATTGACCTGCTGATCGAATATATACGAACGCGGCCAAATGCAAAACAACTGGGAGTCAGCTGCGGAGAAGGCGAGGCCAGCCCGGCAGAGTTTTATGAGAAATTGGGATTCAAACGTACCGGGGAAAAGGAAGGGGAAGAAATACTGTTAAGACTTGAACTGGGTGGAGAATAAATCCAGATCAAGACTTCCGAAGTCTTCGAGACTTCGGAAGTCTGTGTTCGATGCAACGGTTATTTGACAGCCGCCTTCAAGGCACTTTCAAAGGCTTTCAAGCCATCATTGATCTGTTCGCCGGTCACATTCAGAGGCGGAATCCAACGGATCACATTATCGTATGTGCCACAGGTAAGCAATAAAAGATTGTTGTCTTCTGCGGCGCGAACAATATCCTTAACCAGCGGTTTGGCTTTAACAGGCTGGTTGCCGACCATGAATTCCGCGGCAATCATCAAGCCTTTGCCGCGCACGTCGCCGATCTGGGAGTATTCCTCCTGGAGTTTCCGCAGGCCGGTCATCAACTGCACGCCGCGCTCGCTGGCATTCTCGAGCATCTTCTCTTCCTGCATGGCGCGGATGGTGGCAACGCCTGCCGCACAGGCAACCGCATTACCGCCATACGTCCCGCCGATGGAACCGACATCCACCTTCTTCATGATCTCCGTGCGGGTAAAAACGCCGGAAAGCGGCATCCCGGAGGCAAGCCCCTTCGCAACCGTCATGATATCCGGAACGATGCCATAATGTTCGAAGGCAAACCACTTGCCGGTACGTCCAAAGCCGGACTGAACCTCATCCATGATCAACAGGATGCCATATTTATCGCAAACCTCACGCAAGCCTTTCATGAACGAGGCAGGCGGGACCACATAGCCGCCTTCGCCCAAAACCGACTCGATCAAGATCGCAGCCGTTTCTTTGGGCGCGGTCTGTGAAGCCAGCAAATATTCAAGTTGTTCAAGAGCATAAGCAGAGGCCTGCTCCTCGCTCATACCAAGACGAAAGGCATAGGGAAACGGCGAAACAAAAATGCCGGAGGGCAGCGGACCGAAGCCGGTGCGATAGCCGGTCTTGGAAGTGGTCAACGCCATGGTGGCGGCTGTGCGCCCATGAAAGGAACCGCTGAACACAATGATATTCGGCTTGCCGGTGGCGGCACGCGCCACCTTGACCGCATTTTCCACTGCTTCCGCGCCGGAGTTGGCGAAGAAGAAGCTATCTATCGAAGCCGGGACGATCTTGCGAAGCTCTTCGATCAACTGCAACATCGGTTTATGAATGACGATATTGACCTGTGCGTGGAGGAAGAGACCGGCCTGTGCGCGGATCGCTTCAACCACTTTGGGATGGCAGTGACCGGTATTGGTCACGCCAATACCGCAGGTGAAGTCGAGCAATTTGCGCCCATCCTCCGTGTAAATGTAAGAGCCCTCGGCGCGTTCCGCAACAAAGTTGAAGATGCGCGACCAGGCGGGCGTCATATGCGGGAAGTTTTCTTCGTAAAGTGTAGCAGCCATGAAATATCCTTATCTATATCACTGCATCACTGCGAGGAGCAAAGCAATGAAACAGATTCTTTTTTGAATTGAAGATTGCTTCGCTTGGTTTCGCTGCGCTCGTTACTCAACCAGCACGCTTCGCAATGACATCTTGAAATCAGGAACTCTGCCGAATGGCGACCATTTGGATATTGGTCATCTCTTCCATCGCGAACTTGACGCCCTCACGGCCCAAACCGCTCTGACGGTTGCCACCATACGGCATGTGATCGGCGCGGAAGTTGGGCGTGTCATTGATGATCACACCGCCGAAATTCAGGCGCTTGATGGCTTTTAGAACTCGATCTATATCTTTTGTGAAGACGCCGACCTGCAGCCCAAACTTCGTATCATTGGCCTGGCGCAGCGACTCTTCGAAGTCGTCACATGAGATCACCGAGGCCACCGGTGCAAAGGTCTCCTCAGCGATTACTTTCATATCGGGTTTAACATCCATCAATACCGTCGGATAATAGACGGTTCCATCGCGCTTGCCACCCGTCACGACTTTCGCACCAGAGGCTTGCGCTTCCCTGACCCAGCTTTCGATGCGATCCACTTCCTTCGAGTCGATCATCGGACCGACATCCACGCGCTCATCCAGCGGGTCACCCACCACCATGGCCTCGGTGGCTTTGACAAACTTTTCGGAGAACGGCTCATAAACCTGTTTCTGACTGTAGATGCGCTGGACCGAAATACAAACCTGACCGGAGTTGTAATAAGCGCCGACTGCGCAACGTTTGGCAACAAAATCCAAATCGGCATCCGGGGCGATGATCACCGGTGAGGTGTTGCCCAATTCAAGCGTCACTTTCTTGATGCCAGCCACCGACAGAATGTGCCGACCAATATCGGGGCTGCCAGTGAAAGTGATCTTATCGATGCGCGGATCGGTGGTCAGCCACTCACCCACCGTGCCACCCGAGCCGACCACCAGGTTGATGGCACCGGCAGGCAAACCGGCATCCTGCAAAGCCTGGCAAAGCTTCACTGCGACCAAAGGTGTGGAAGTGGCTGGTTTTAGAACCAGTGCATTGCCGGATGCGAGGGCGGGCGCAACCTTATGAGCCACCAGATTAAGCGGAAAGTTGAAGGGGCTGATCGCCGCGATCACGCCGACAGGGCGGCGCACCCAGAATCCAAAATAGCCTTCGCCCGAGGGAACCGCATCCAGCGGAAAAGTCTCACCGTGCAGGCGCTTGGCTTCTTCGGATGCAATCGTAAACGTGCTGATGGCACGATCCACTTCGAGGCGGGCAAACTTGAGAGCCTTGCCCGCTTCGGCGGCAATGGTCTTCGCCAAATCCTCGGAACGTTCGCGTAAAAGCGAAGCGGTCTTGAAAAGAATCTCGGCGCGCTTGTAGGCCGGCATATCGGCCATGACCTGTGCGGCACGCTGAGCAGCGGCAATCGCCGCATCCACATCTGCGCGACGCGCGGTCGGCAAGGCGGCAACGGTTTGGCCGTTATACTTATTCTTTACTTCCATCAGCGGGCCGGCAGCGACCCATTGTCCATCAATGAAAAGTTTGTATTCCATCTTTACAATTCTCCTGAAGATTTTAGATGTTATCCACGCGTGCAACAAATCTCACCACACTTGTACCTGCACCAAGTGCAGGCAGAGCGCACAGAGACCACAGAGTCTCTTTTGATTTTCCTGCTTCCACTGTGAAGTGAGAAAAACACGCTTGCCATACCGAATTGCACTTTAGGCAACCCAGGCCAGATCCAATTTCTGCAGTGTTTCAGCCGTTGGGATGCCATCCGGCCGCCAACCGGCCAGCCTGTAATACTCATCTATGGCGGAATCAATTTCCTCGTGAGTCAGGGCAATGCCCGCCGTCGGGCCCGTGCCATTCAAGGCCTTGAAGAATTTCTTCGGCAGTTTATCCTGCGACCGATCAAAGCCTTCGCGGGTGTTGAACATTCGCAGGAGATTCAAGCGGCGCATCCCGACCGTCATCAATTCATCCAGGGTGACATCCCAGCCCGTCACCGCTTTNNTGGCAAAGCTCGAGCGTATCGAGGATGGAATAAAAGACCTCGGTGAGATATGCAAACTTCACTTTATCCGGACCAAGCGAAAGCGGCGCGAGCCGATCCGGCATGCCCAGCAGCGCAAGCCGCCCCATATACAGATCAGAGGCGATGCCTTCCTCAATCATCCAATCGTGTTCGCTGGATTGATGATCCGCACCGAAGGGATTGACGGCATAGATCAAGCCAAGGCTTCGTTTGGCTTGCGGCATGTGGGCGGGCGCCTCCGCGCCCTTGACGGTGGTCAAAAACTCATCCGCGCCACTGCCCCAAATCCGGGCGGCGCGTTCCGAGCCTTGAGACAGCACTTTGCCGAGCGGCCCTTCAACCTTGACGATGGCATCCAGCGCGGCCAGCATGGCATCGGCGCTGCCAAACTTCAACTCGATGCCATTGGTTTGCTCCCTGGTGATAATGCCCTTTTCATAACATTCCATGGCAAAGGCAATGGTCCCGCCGCAAGCCATGGTATCCACACCGTTTTGATTGCAGACCTGGCTGGCGCGCGCAATGGCATCCAAATTACTGATCCCGCAACTGGAACCCAATAAACCGATGGTCTCATACTCCGGCCCTCCATAATACGGATCCACCTGATAAGGGCCATCCTTGACCTCCACCACACGTTTGCAGCGCACGATGCAGGCAAAACAAGTGTCACGCTCCTTCAGGATCGTGGCAGCCATTTTCTCGCCGCTGATCGGTTCTGCATTTTCAAACTGGCCTTCGGTATAGTTGCGGGTGGGCAAAGTGCCCATCGTATTTTGCGGCATCACCACGGCCGCAGTTCCAAATTTGGCGGTGCCATCCATATCGGGGTTATTCGGCAATTCCTTCGGACCCGTGCGGTTCAAGGCGGTGAGGGCTTGCGGGTCGGCCAATTCGACCTTCTTCCTGCCGCGCGCCACAACCGCCTTCAAATTTTTGGAAGCCATCACCAGTCCCATGCCGGTGCGACCGTTATTGCGGTTGGACATGCTCAACATGGTGGAGAACAATACACCTCGCTCGGCGGCCGGGCCATGCTGAAGAATTTCGATTTTGTCATCACCGAGTTCCCTGCGGAGAATCTGATCCACTTCCCCCGTGATCCTGCCCATCAAATGCGAAGCATCGTGAAGCTCATATTTACCATCAATGATCGTCAGGTAGACCGGTTTGGGCGATTTGCCTTTGATGACAATGCCATCGAAACCTGCGAATTTCAATTCGGCGGGGAAATAGCCACCGCCCTGAGAATCGCCGATGCCGCCGCTGATGGGCGATTTGGCATTGACGTTGATGCGGCTCTGCCCGGAGATGGCCGCGCCGGTGGTCACGCTGCACATCAAGGTCAGGATATTATCGGGGCCAAGCGCGTCGGCGCCTTTGGGCATTCCTTTCAGGATATAGTAAAGCCCCATCGCCGACCCACCCATATATTTGCGATAAAAAGATTCGGGCGGCTCTTCCACCGTCAGCGTGCCTTGGGCCAAATCCACGTGCAGAATTTTTCCGTTGTAACCGAAGGGCATGGCAAACTCCTTGGGAGATCGAATTCCTTTATTATACAAACGCAGGCGGCAAACGGCAAACCCGTTTTTCCGAAAGCGACAGGACAACCCCTGATCTTGTCACAATATTACCAAACCTGGCGGTATGGTTTTCTCAAGAAAGCTTGACGCATCTCAAATTTCGTGATGCGCTGGCGCAAATCATGAAGGAAATCCGGGAGTTTCATGGCCTCCGCCAGATTCTTGGCCTGAAAATTGGTTCTTGAGAAAACCATGAACCTGGCGGTAGAATTGCTTGAATCCGCCATTATTTCGCTGTATAATTAAGTAAACGGTACACATGATTTGGCGGAGGCGCCATGGCTACTGCAACCAAAAAATTCCACATGAAGATCGTTCTGCCGGACAGCTTCACCACCGAGCCGCTCTTCCTGCTGCTCAAGAACATCAAACTCATCAACCCAACCATGATCTTTGGGATATTTTTTGCGGTGGGCTTTGTTGATCAAGTTATTATCGGTGCATTGAGCGGTTATTGGAATTCCCGAACCAACGTGGTAGGCGTCTTTGACAAAAACAACATCTCGGCGCTGATCATGTTTCTGATCGTTGTGCCGGGCTTGTGGGCTTTCTTTGTCGGCTTTCCGGGTGACCTATTCGAACTGTTCCATACGATCCGAAGCAAGGGAATCCTGCATTCAGAGCCGGAAAATTTTCAAAACCAAGTGGATGGTTTGAGAAAAATTGAGACATCCTGGCTTTTTAGAATCGGCATCCTGCCTTTAGCCTTGTTGCTAACGGGTTATTCAGACTTTGTCATCAGTAAATATCATCCTATACCATGGTATTTCCTGGGATGGCATTTTTGGCTCTTTTCCATAGAAACCATGGGCGCCATGTATGTAGCGGTTTACTCCGCCGGCTGGAGCCTGCTGGCCCTGATCACGTTAAACCGCATCTTCCATACCGTGAAACTGAAGGTTAATCCCTACGACGAGGATAATGTGGGCGGTTTGCGCTTCGTAGGGAATTTCATTCTGAAGGTAATCTGGTTGATCGTAATCATCGTCCCCTTCCTGATCGCGGAAACATTATTTGCGATCCGCATTGGAAATGGAATTTCGGGACAATTCAACCTTTGGCTGGAGATCATCATTCTTCCATTTTTGTTGGGAATCCTGATTTACCTGCCATTATCCGCCTGCAGGGAAGCCATGTTGAACGCGCGGGATGAATACCTGCGTCCTCTTGGCGAGAAAATCAATGGTCATGTGATCGCAACACATACAGCGAGCCAAATCTCCAAGAACCAGCTTGAAGACATTTCCGCCTTGATCGATTTTCAGGCAAAGTTACGGAAGGATTTCCCGACCTGGCCATTCGACATTTCGATGTTTCGGCAAATCGGAGCAGGCATCCTCTTATCCCTGATACCGGTCATTATTAATATTGTTCAGCAGATTACCAGCGGGAGATAAAGCGGGCAAGGGTGTTGATCTTCGGATATGAATTCGGAGAACGGCAAAACCCGCCCTTTTCAGGCACGGATGGCCTAGATCAAACCTGACATGTCTCATTGTGACACGAGCCAGCCATGGCATTTCCAAGGATAGCGGCGAGCATCCAGCGGAGATCCATACAGACATGCCAGGTTCTTCCAAGCCTCGCTTGTGCGGCGCAAGCTATCACCCAAACTCTACGGCCAGACCTTCTCCTTCCACCAATAGCCGCCGACACCCAATATACTTATTACCGCTGACAGCAACAGGGAATCAGACCACGAAAACCCAATCGCAAAGACGCCGAGGAAGAGCAAGAGCAGAAAGATAATCACTCCGGCGATCACATAGGGATTTTTTAGAAGTTTCTTAAGCATGACATTCTCCGTAATTGGATTTAGGATTTTGAAAGTTCGCTTGCGAACCGCACCCGCGCAACCTTGACCCTACAGGGTGCGTATATACTCTGTAAACAAAACTTCTAAAGGAGAAAGCCATGACTACTGACACAAAACCGACCCCGCAGGAACAACCTCGCAAAACAAAAGTGATCTATCGAGGAAACGCGTCGGAAGCGGTTTACGGATTCGGCCTGATCGGCGCGTGGGTCTATTACCTGACCACCGCAACCACTTTCGGGATGGGTGCGCTGGGTATCCTCAAGGGCATCGTATGGCCCGCGATGGTAGTGTTTGAGCTGATGAAGTACCTGCATATGTAACCTTGCGCTCAAAGCAAATCAAAACCGTAGGCTTGGTCACCACCAAGGCACAAAGCCGCGGGGATTCTTTGGCTTTTTGTCAACAGACCTGACAGGTTTCAGCCACGTGAATACTGACGCAAGTCGGAAAGTGTATTTGGGAAACCTGTCAGGTCTTTCCATACGAGAGAACCTTCATTTGCGCCAGAACCTACATTTTGGTAAAGCTAGACGCAAAATCCCGCGAGCATTTTTACATTGCACTGCGCTCGCGGGATTCAATTTCATCGCCTAACTTCCTTCGTTTACTCGACTACGCGGCTTCCCTGGTCATCTCTTTGATGCCGTATGGGAACTCGTAATCGGCCATCTTGTCCATAAACGGAATCGGGTCGAAGGCTTCGGGGCCTAAAACGCCCACACCCTTCCATTGGCCATGCTCGATCAAGTCCCAGCCGATCACGGCGCTGAAGGCAGTCTGCGCCACCACGGCCTGGCAGCCCCAACGCTGCATACATTGGGCATTATCCGCGACCTGGTAGAGATAAACCTCACGCGGCCGGCCATCCTTAAGACCCTTGACCCACGTTCCCGCACAGGTCTTGCCGTGCATCCTGTCGCCCAGATGAGCCGGGTCGGGTAAGCTGGCAGCCACCACATCGCGCGGCGACACTTCCATGCCCTTGACCTTGATCTTGCTCTTCTTATCCAGACCGAGCATGTGGAGGGTCTTCAAGACGCCGATAAACTGGTTGCCCAGTCCATACTTGAAGGTGACGCGCTTGGCCTTCACCCAACGCGGCACAAGCAGGACCTCCTCATGCTCCACATTGACCACCTCCACTTTGCCGATCTCGGGGAAATCAAAGGTTTCCGGCTCCGAGAAGGGTTCCGTGGTGAACCAGCCTTTCTTGTCCTCATAAATCACAGGCGGGTTCAGACATTCCTCAATGGTGGTCCAGATGGAAAAATTCGGCGCAAATTCATAGCCATCAATAGAGATGTTCGCCCCGTCACGGATGCCGACCTCCTCGATTTCATCGAAGAGATGATCCTGGGCATAACGGGCAAACACATCGGCCATGCCCGGCTCCACGCCAAAACCGACGAGGGCCAGCAGGCCTTTCTTCTCCCAATCCTTAGCCTTTTCAAACTGGTAATCACCCAGTTTGACGCCGACCTTGTGGAATGGATCAGCCGGATCCGGCTGTGACAGAGTCATGGCCATGTCCATATACATGGCGCCCACGTTATAGGCGGCATCGAAAATCTGCTCATTGAACTCAGGGTCCACGGAGTTCATGATGAGATCAACGCCGTATTTCCTGGCAAGCTCTTCAATGCTGGCCTGGTTACCCGCATCAATGAACTCGGCGGGAAACCGTTTTGGATCGCCTAATTTTTTCTGGACTTCTTCCGCGCGCGCTTTGTTGTAATCTGCCAGCACAATCTGCCCAACCCATGCGCGTTCCTTTGCAATGGCGGCAATGGCCTCACCCACCCCTCCCACGCCTATCAATAAGACTTTCATAAATCCTTTCCATTGGCTCCGCCTCCCGACACCTGTAACCTGTGCGGGTGCGGACAAGTTTTGGCCGCCTCATTCTTTGGTTTGAAGCGGGTATTTCCATGTTGGGTTGTGGTTGAAGGTGGTTTCGATATGGCGGCGGGATAGCACCACCGCCTACCCTTCGATACCTTCGGCAGGGCATCGCTCAACCACCGATTATTGAGAAGATACCACCAACCGGCTAAAAATAAATCTCCTTGACGATCCTCAAGTGCATGAAGGTTTCCGCTTCACGGACACCTTCAATGGCATACAACTTTTCCGTGATGAATTCCAGCAAGTCTTCATGATCGCGGCAAACCACCTCCGCCATGATATCGAATCTGCCACTGACAACCACCAGGTAAACCACTTCCTTCAGCTTGGAAACTGCATCGGCAACCTCCAGCATCTGGTGGCCATCGGTGCGAATACCGACGAGCGCCATGGTTTTAAAGCCGCGCTGGAGGGGGTTGGAAATGGCGACCACCTTGAGAATGCCCATATCCACCAAACGGTTGTAGCGCTGGCGGATCATGCCCGGAGAGACTTTGAGCCTTCCGGCAATTTGAGCGAAGGCGGCGCGCCCATCCTTGCGCATGGCGTCCAGGATGTGCTGGTCAATCTCATCCAGGGAAACCGCCTTTTCAGTAACGTTTTTTCTGTTCACGAGACTATTTTATACCGTTTTTGCATAAAAGTCAAATGAATTATAACTAATAATCATAAATATCACAATTACAATGCAAAATAAAACGCCCGACCATGAAAATGGCCGGGCGTAGAGATCAGACAGGGAAAGCCTTAGTGGCCGCTCTTCACTTCGGTCCAGATCTGATCATACAGGGCGGTGGCATCACCCACATCATCAATACGATGTCCGGCTTGAATGACACTCTCGGGCGGATTCGTGATCGAAGAGTTCATATAGATATTGTACACGTCAGCCAGCGTAGTAGTATTCCCATTAACATCCGTTACCGGCATGGGGTTGTTTTTGGCGTACGCCAGCGCGGCGGCGTTTGGATTGGTATACGGGAAGTTGGTCAACATCATCCAGAACATATCGCCCTGATTGATGTAATTAAGCCAGGCATAGACCGCATCGGGATGAGGAGCCGTCTTCAACATCGCCCAATTATCCTGCCAGACAATCGATCCTTCGGTCGGGTAGATATACTGAATGGACGGCATGGCCTGCTGAGCCATGAAGGCCTCACCGTTCCAGGTTTCGCCCAGATTCACATCGCCGGCGATCAGATCGCTGTGCGGGCTGTCGCTATCAAATTTCTTGATACCGGGGACAAGCTGGGCCAGTTTTTGTTGGGCCTGATCGAGTTGGGATTTATCGGTTGTGTTGACATCGTAACCGAGGGTCAACAAAGTAAGCCCGATCACAGTGCGCGAATCATCCGCAAAAACCATCTGCCCTTGATACTCCGGTTTCCAAAGATCGTTCCAAGACTTGGGGATATCCTTCACCGCCGCCGTATTCACAACGATTGCGTCGGTGGAATTCTGATAAGGAACGGTGTATTTGTTGCCCGGATCATAAGCGAGATTCAAATAGATGGGGTTGAAGTTCGCGAGAACGGGCAGTTTGGAATGATCCAACGGCTGGAGCAATCCCTGACGGATCAACAGCGAGACCGTGTAATCGGTTGGCTGAACCAAATCGTAGGCCGTAGTGCCTTTGGAGACCTTGCCATCCATTTCCTCATTGCTGGAATATTCATCGTAGTTGACGGTGATCCCATAAACCAATTGGAAGCACTCAAAAAAATCCTGAGGGATATATTGAGTCCAGACGAACAAATTCAATTCCTTGGATGTGATCTGCATGCGCGGATTCGGCTCCGGACAATTGAAGCCGTCCTTTGTGACTTTTCCGCTTGGCACAGAGGTAATCGCGGGCGGCACAAAAGGAACTGAAGAAGCCGCAGGCGCTGTCACGGCGGGCTGTCCCGCAGCGGAGGCGGGTTGAGTCGCAGGCGGCGGCTGGGTCGCGGCGGCAAGCGTTGGCGCGGCGGCCTGCCCCCCACCGCAAGCGGTCAACAGAACACTGAACAAGAGCAGTCCAGTCCACAGCCTCCATAAAATAGTTTGCTTCATCTCTTCCTCCTTTGAATGAGATTGAATTGTTTCACACGCCGGCCATCCAGAGATGCGGCGGGATAACCAAAGTCAGACCTTGCGGCTTTCCATGCGCTGGATCATGAAAACAACGATCAACACGATGACAATCCAGACCGTGGACAGGGCGTTCAATTGCGGGGTAATGACGCGGCGCAGCAACCCGAACACATAAATGGGGAGCGTGGTGGAGCCGGGGCCGTTGGTAAAGAACGTGATGATGAAATCATCAATGGAAAGCGTAAAAGCCAGCAAGGCGCCTGAAAGCACGCCGGGCAGGATCATGGGGAAGGTCACACGCTGAAACGTGATCCACTCGTTGGCGCCGAGATCCATGGCCGCTTCCTCAAAAGATTTATCGAGACCCTGCAGACGCGCCTGAACCACCAAGGTCACAAAAGGAATCATAAACGAGATATGAGCGAGGATGACCGTGCCCAACCCGAAGGTTAACTGCGAGTCGCCGGTCAGTTTCAGCGAGTCATTGATGAACGTGAATAACTGGCTGAACAAAACCAGAATTCCAATGCCCATCACG
Source organism: Anaerolineae bacterium (assembly GCA_003158885.1). GTDB lineage: Bacteria > Chloroflexota > Anaerolineae > Anaerolineales > Villigracilaceae > Fen-1038. Next base: position 6,409 of record PMLN01000247.1, on the reverse strand, counting down.
ATTTCAGGGATGACGATGGGTATGTAAAGCGAAACCTGCGAGAAAGTCCGAAGCCGGAAGTTGTATCTCTGCAGCGCCAGCGCCGCCATGGTTCCGATAATGGTGGAGAGGATGGTGGAAACCGAAGCAACGATCAACGTATTGCGGGCCGCATTCAAAACTTCCGTGTTCTTCGAAAGTTCGCAGAACCAATGAAAAGGGCCGCAGGGGCTTTGCACCACATTCCCGTTCACCAACAGGAACGGACCAAACTTTGTGATCACACCCGTGAAGAGGGGACTGATGCGCGAAGCATTGAAAGAGAAGACAATCAGCACAATGATCGGCGCATACAAAAAGAAAAGCGTCAGGGCTGTAGCGGCAATAATCAAGGGGGAGCGGCGATAAGGATTCATACTGCGATAATCTCCTCACTGAATCCGAATTTTCGAGTATAGAAATAGGTGACGATCAGCGTCAACACCATTAGCACGAGGGAGGCGGCAGAGCCAAAGGTCGGATCGCGCGCGTCCAGGAATTGACGCTGGATGAGGTTGCCCACCAGGATCACCTGCGCCCCACCCAAAAGATCGGAGACAATAAACGTTCCCATGACCGGGATGAAAACCAAGATGGTACCGGCCACAACACCGGGCATGGAAAGAGGCAGGGTTACGCGCAGAAAGGTGCGGAAGGGGGAAGCGCCCAAATCCGCGGCGGCTTCGTAAAGAGGATTGTCTATTTTTTCCAATGAAGTGTAAATGGGCAGGATCATGAAGGGCAGGAATTCATAAACCATGCCCACCAAAACCGCGCCGGATGTGTAAAGCATGCCCAATGGAGAAAATGGGACATGCACCAGGCTGGCAAACCAGCCCAACAATGAATTGATCACGCCTTGCTGGCGCAGGATCATCATCCAAGCATAGACACGAATGACAAAATTGGTCCACATCGGCACCAGCACAAGGAACAGGAAGGTATTGCGCCACTTGGAATGAACACGGGCAATAAAGTAGGCCAGCGGATAGGCCAGCAAAATATCCAGGACAGTCGTATACAGTCCAAGCAACAAAGACCGCCATAGAATTTCGGCATATAACGAATTGAAACAGGCCGATTGACCGTTGGGACAGTCCGTACTATAACCGAACAGGCGAATGTAATTATCCAGGGAAAAGGCGTAATTCACACCGCCATTGGAATTGGGATGGCCAAAACTCACGACCGTCGTCAACAAAAGAGGAATGATCAACATCCCAACCATGAAGATAAGAGTCGGGATAATGAGCAAAGTGCCCTGTGCGGATTTACTCTCACGCAATCGTTTAAGCATGGCTAATCCTTTGGCAGAACNNGCACTCGGATCGAGGGTGGAGACGCGATTCTGCTCCCAAACCTTCATGCGCTGGCCGTGCACGTCGAGATACACATGCGTATCCGAGCCGATATAGGTGCTGTTGACCACCGTGCCATCGATAGTCGTGGCATTGGGCGCCGATTCCCCTGAAAGGCGAATCTTTTCGGGGCGGATGGAGACAGCCACCTCATCCCCCGTGCTTACAGTACCCGTTATGAATCCGGTCAATTCCTGCTCCCAAGCCGGAACATAAACGACAGCCTGTTTATCCTTAACCGATTTCACCCTGCCATCCAGAAAATTGGATTCGCCGATGAAGTCCGCGACAAAGCGGTTTACAGGCCGTTCATAAATTTCCACGGCCGACCCCATTTGCAGAACCCTGCCAAAACTCATCACCGCGATGCGGTCAGACATGGTGAGGGCTTCACCCTGGTCATGAGTCACGTAAACAAAGGTGATGCCCACTTCCTTCTGCAGGGATTTGAGTTCGAGCTGCATCTCCTTGCGAAGTTTCAAATCCAACGCGCCCAACGGTTCATCCAGGAGGAGAACACTCGGTCGCTTGACGAGGGAGCGCGCCAGCGCGACGCGCTGCTGTTGGCCGCCGGATAGCTGCCTGGGATAACGCTTGTCCATGCCGGTCAAGCGTACCATCCCAAGCGCCTCGCCCACACGCCGTTTGATATCACCCTTCGAAGTATGTTCCATTTCAAGGCCGAAGGCCACATTCTGAAAGACGGTCATATGCTGGAACAAGGCATAACTTTGGAATACGGTGTTCACGGGACGCAGAAAAGGCGGCTTATGCCCCTGAGCCTCGCCATCAATATAGACTTCACCTTCCGTGGGCCATTCAAAGCCTGCAATCATGCGAAGCGAGGTGGTTTTGCCACATCCCGAAGAACCCAGCATGGAGAAAAATTCTCCGTTCCTGATCTGCATGGTGACATGGTTGACCGCCGCCAGATCATTCCCCTCCGGTGTGACGAATTTTTTGACAACGTCTCTTAATTCGACCGCAAATTCGCTCATCTACAAACTCCTGCTGACAGATTTCAGCGTGTCCTCAAGACGTTCGAGGAGGATATCCATTTGTTCGTATGAAACGATCAGCGGCGGCTCCACACGGATCGTCTGCGCGCTGGTCAACGTGCCAGCCACAAGGATGCCGCGTTGGAACAACCCCGCCGCGACTTTATATCCAATTTCAGGCCCTTTAAAGTGCATACCTATCAAAAGGCCTTTGCCCGTTATTTTTTCATAAATTTGCGGATATTGTATGGAAAGTTTTTCCAACTTTTCGATCAAGTAGCTGCCCTTCTCTGCGGCTTGTTCCCACAAACGTTCCTGCAAAGTCACATGAATGGAGGCAATGGCGGCAGAACAAGCCAACGCGCCGCCGCCGGTCGTGGTGGTGTGCATGAACGGGTTCGGATACATCATGGGATGATAGATCTCTTCCGTCGTACATACTGCGCTGATGGGCATCACACCGCCGCCGAGGGATTTGGCAACGGTCAAAATATCAGGCACGACATCCCAATGATCAACGCCCCACAACTTTCCGGTACGGCCCAAACCTGTTTGTACTTCATCGGCGATCAGCAACACACCGTATTTTTTGGTCGCGGCGCGAATACGAGGCCAGAAATCATCCGGTGGAACAATGGCGCCCGCTTCCCCTTGAACCGGCTCGAACAAAACCGCTGCCACGCCGATGCCGACCTTTTCACAGATATCCAGCTGCCGTTCCACCGCCTCCGCATCGCCAAAGGGAACATGATATACAGGCCCGGCGTACAAGGGTCCCAGCGGGGCGCGGTAATCGGCCTTGCCTATCATGGACAGCGAGCCCATCGTTTTGCCATGAAAGGCCTTGACCGCCACGATGAAAGCGGCCTTGCCCGTATAAAGTTTTGCGATCTTGATGGCGGCTTCGTTGGCTTCGGTGCCGCTGGCCGCGAACCAGCTATATTTCATATTGCCCGGCGTAATGGTGGACAGCAGTTTGGCGAGGACACCCCGCAACGGATCAATCAATTCCTGCGAAGGCATGGGCGAACGATTCAATTGCGCCTTCACGGTCTCGACCACCACAGGATGACTCCAGCCCAAATCCAGCATGCCATAGCCGCCGAGGAAATCGAGATACTCGCGGCCAAGCACGTCCTTGAATAACACGCCCGAACCCGCCCATTCGACCGCAGCCCAATCCCCGGCCTCGGTGATCGACTTGCGATACTCCAGCCAGTTGCGGTTGTAATGTTCGGCAAAGTTTTCCTTCGATTCGTTGATGATCTGATGCGCTTCAGCCTGCGAAGGAAATTCCTCCCTGCGAATCAAAGCCATCCAGCGCGCCGAATAATCCAGCGCTTCTTCGTAATCCATCACCATAAAGATTCCTTTTTTGCGGAGTGCGACGACTCCGGCCGACGTTCAGCCAGTGTCGTGAATCCGGAGACTTCGCAATTCGTTAGAATTTCCTGCTCCACTCTTTCGGCCAGCGTTCGACCACCACTTTTTTCTGCGTAAAGAATTCCACCGCGTCCATGGCCTGGCCGTGCATATCGCCAAAGAATGATTCTTTCCAGCCGCTGAACGGGAAGAAGGCCATCGGCGCGGCCACTCCAATATTGATCCCGATATTGCCGGCTTGGACTTCGTAGCGGAATTTGCGCGCGGCGGAACCGCTGGACGTGAACAGGCTGGCCTGGTTGCCATAGGTTCCGCTATTGACCAGTTCAATGGCTTCGTCCACGCTGTTGACATGCATGAGACTCAGAACGGGTCCAAAGATCTCCGTGCGGGCAACTTCGCTGCCGCGCTGGACATCCGACAGGATGGTCGGCCTGACAAACGATCCGCCCTCATAGCCTTTCACAACCGTTCCGCGCCCATCCACCGGAATCGAGGCACCTTCCTTTGCGCCCACACCGATCAAACTCTCGATGCGCTGCTTGCCGGCCATGTTGATGACCGGGCCCATCTGAACGCCAGAGTCAAGCCCGTAACCGACGACGCGCGAAGCGGCGGCATCACAAATCATTTCCGTAAATACATTACGTGCATCTGCAACCGTGACCGCCAGTGAAACCGCCAGGCAGCGCTGGCCCGCGCAGCCGAAGGCTGAATCGGCAATGATCTTGACAGCCATATCCATATCCGCATCCGACAAAACGATGACCGGATTCTTGGCCCCAGCTTGCGCTTGAACGCGTTTGCCATTGGCAGAAGCTTTGTTGTAAAGATACCTGGCTGTGCCCGTCGAACCGACAAAGGTGACTGCGCGAATGACGGGATGTTCGAGAATGGCATCCACCGATTCCTTCGCACCGTTGACCATGTTGACCACGCCCTTCGGCAGGCCGATCTGCTCGATGAGCTTGAAAATCAACTGCATCGTCATCGGCACTTTCTCCGAGGGTTTAATTACGTAGGTATTGCCGGCAGCAAGCGCATAAGGCAAATACCAAAACACGATCATCCCGGGGAAATTGAACGGCGCCACCGTAGCGCAAACGCCCACTGGCTGGCGAATCATCATTTCATCGATACCGGGCGCGATATCCTCGACGATCTCGCCCTTCCCCATCATCGGCATGCCACAAGCAACTTCCACATTCTCGATGGCGCGCACCATCTCGGCTTTGGATTCTTCGAACGTTTTGCCCGATTCATTGGTGATGGTGCGGGCAATCTCATCCATATTGGCTTTGAGCAGGTCGCGAAGCTTGAAGAGGTATTGAATTCGATCCTGAACGGGAGTCCGCCGCCAATCTGGAAAAGCAGCCGCCGCGGCTTTGGCGGCAGAGTCCACCGCCTCGAATCCGCAAAGCGGTGTACGCGCGATCAACCCGCCGGTGGCAGGATTGATCACATCCACATACTCTTTAACCTTTGGCTCGATCCATTCGCCGTTGATGTAGTTAAGAATTTCCATTATGTTCTCTCCATGAAATTGCTTTTGTTTTATTTCCATGCGACAAAGAATCCATCCTGGTCTATGGACTTCAAGAAACCAAGTGAATTCAGGAATTTCCACAGATCCGGATATTTGGTCAACACCTCCTCTTTAAAAACAATAGCTCCAATTTCGGGATACTTTTGGATCAATTCCAAAAAGGATCCATAGTTATGATTTGATGCACCCGGATCGCCAAGCAGAAATGCCTGAGTATCTGTTCGTATCCGGGCTTCCTGCTCGCGATTCTGCGCCCAGAGAAAATAATTTGTGTTGTCCTTCTCGATGATCATTTGAGGATACGCAGGATTGAATGTAAATATCGTTTCCGAAATTGGATCGGGAGCAAGGACAACTCTTGGCGATATCGTTTCAATCACCTTCATTGCAACCTCATAGCGCTGACCTGAGTAATTCGAATCAAATCCATGCATGTCTTTGACAATGGATACAGGCAAGATGAAGGATACGCCGACCATACCCAAAACCACAGCGGCCCATAATGCAATGCGAATATTTCGATGAAGGACACGGGATCTATCAAACAAAAGCAAGAGCGTTAACCCAATGGAGAAAAATAACGGGAGGATATAGAACATACGAAAATAATGACCCCGAAAGGAATTTATCAATACATTCGATATCCAGGGATTAAGAACCAAAAATGGAAGGAAGACCTGGGCAAGAACAAACCTGCGAACATTTTTTACAGCGAAGAAAATGGACGCAATGCAAAACAAGACCAACACGACCGGCGTTATAGGCGCTCCCGGATTGATATACGAAAGAATATAGCCGCCCAGAGTTGAGGGGTATTGGCGATTTATATATGCTGCCGCAGCCATTGAATCCGCTGAAGCGATATACGCCGCCGCCAAAAATAAATAAAAAAGGGAAGCCACATATATTGCACCGAGTTTTACAATCGCAAGAATATTTTGAAACGGTTTTTCCGTAAACGCAAATAGATACGAAATGAAGAGGATGGCGGCGGCAACAGGGAGGACCATAATTGTTGTGCTGCTCATTCCAACCAAAGCTATTGCAAGCAGCGCCAAGCGAATCCAATCTTTCCATTTATGACGATCAAGGTAGTTAAGAGAATA
>PMLN01000128.1 GCA_003158885.1 Anaerolineae bacterium | reverse complement strand
CAGGGGGCGGTGGGATAGGGCCGGCTCCAATTATCCAAATCGCCTGAATTTTGAAACGACAGGCCGCCAACCTGTCCATCCTGCAACAGGAGTGTGCCAGCCGCGGTAATGAACCCGCCGGTAGGCCGCAATTCATCCGAGTTTTGCACCAGCAAAAGATATGTCTTGGGACCATCGCCGGTTGATCCCATCACACGCGGCAGTTCCATACCGATTGCCAGCCCATTCTGCATTAGAGTGATGAGCGGGTCAACATCGTTCAAGAGCACGTCGCGCACGTTCGGAGAAAGGCGCGCCACATCCAAATGATCGCGAGCGGTCACCGCCAGATTCAATTCATTTTGAGCCGAGGCCAGCTGCGGCTGGGCATTCAACAACATCTCAATCATACTTGAAGGAGTAAGACCGGAACTTCCCGTAGAATCACTCAGCCCACGCAGCAAAGGCGAGGCGGCTTGATAGGAGAAATCCGCAGAAGTCAGCAGTGAATCCGAAAGCGTCATCAAATCCTGGGCGGAACTGAGATCACCGCCGTAGACCGGCACCCAGCCCAGCCAACGACCCATCCAAAGAAAAGGCTGGCTTTCACTTTTTAACGTTCTGAAATCCGTTTGCAAAGCCGCCAAGCTTGGGCCGGCCTGTTTAATCTCATTTAGATCCGGGGAAGATGAAACCAAACTCTTTAATTGGGAGGCATCCTTCCACACCAACTTGGCCTGGTTATATATCTGCCAAGTTTTGATGCCGCCCCAAACACCGAACCCCAGAATCAATAATAGCAAAGTAAAAAGAATGGGAAGAATCGTTCGTCCAAACGAACGGCGCCCAGGCCGATCCTTCGATGGACGCACCGAGTTTTTCAATTGAGCAGACTGCGCAGGATGATCTTTCAGATGCTGATCCCTGGCACGGATCGTCTCTGCAAGGCGCTGAACGCCTTTGCGATGCCAGTCGCTCAAAGTACTGGGAGGGGCAACTTCCATTTCATCGCCCATCAGCTTATAGGAAGAAACCTGCTCATCCGTGAGCGAATCTGCGCCGCGCCCAAAAACATAAAGCAGAATGACCGCATCAATTCTCCCCCAGGCATCGCGCAGTGAACCGGGGACAGGAGTTCCAAAGCGCAGGGGAGCAAAATAGCGGGCGGCCATAAGTCCAAACTCACCCCAACGGGTATCCAGCCGCTTGCCGCGGCGAGGAGGGACGCTGGGCATGGTCTGCGAGAATAGGATTTCGATGGCGCCGACCAATTGCCTTCCCGGCCCGGCGCTCTGAAAACCGGCATCCGTTGCAATCGCATCCTGGACGAAAGTACGAAAAACCCAGGGATGCGTATCGAGCATTTCTGGGTTATGAACACTTTCCAAGATGGCCAACAAAGTTTCGATTTCGGATTGAATTACAGCCATGACAAAATGTACCGGTTCATGTGTCAGATGTTTGAAAACTTAGCGCCAACTCAACAATATTCCGAAAGCCTCGTTCGATCAATTGAAACAACCCGGCTGCGATTTCAGCAAGGCTTGCATCAGAACTGACCGGATCAGGAATATCATATATTAAATGATCCGCCACCTCCGAAATAAGATGCAACCTGCCGGAGATGGATGGAAATTCGATTCCAAGCGCTTCCTTGTGGCCTCTTTCCATGACAAGGATCAGGCCGCGAGCCTCCAGCAAATCCCGGTCCACCAGCCGGGTGAGTTGATTTGACAAATCAAAGCCAAAACTTTTTGCAAGCTCAAGCGTTTGCTCAGGCAAGGGTAGATCAGAAATGGTCCACGTGCCTGCGCTGTCTACGGTCCAACTTCCGCCCTGCCGGGCCTGTTGAAGCTGCTTGAGAAAAAAGCCGGCGGCCAGAGGCGAACGATACATATTTCCAGTGCATACAAAGAGGATGCTGGGCATGGCTCCAGGGCCTACGGGGTCGCAGTGCCTTGTATTCGAGGCACAATCATCCAGCCCAAGAACAGCTTACAAGGTTCAACGAAAGCGTTATATTGGCTCAGCAACCGCGGATCGGTACCCAGTTGACGAGCCATTTCATCGGTGGTTATAACCACCCCGGGGGCTTGATACGGCTCAAAGGGAGGTACATTCGTGACATTCGAAGTCCCAACCGGGATAACAATAAACCATCCCGGCTGAACCGGCATCGATAAGTGATAATTGACCGCCAGGATGGCATTTGGCGTGGTCTGGTATTTGGGGGCTAACATGTTAAGATTGTCACCTCTTTCAAGCTGGTGGATGACAAATACGGGGTTTGAACCAAAAGTAACATCCAGGTTATGCCCACATGTGCCGCTTGGCGTGGTGCTCGGAGTGCGTGTCGGCGTTTTGCTCGGCGTTAAAGTCAAGGTATTCGTTGCCGTTAATGTAGCAGTGGTTTCCGTGAGATTGACAGTTGGGGTATTACTTGGCAAGGCTGTGGGAATAATCAGGGCGGGGTTAGTCCAACTCGCCAGAACGGTCTCAATGGTCCTCGGAGTCTGCGTTAGAAGGGGGAATTGGGTGTCAATTACCAAGACCTGAGGGCTTGCCAGACCGAAACCACCGTTGTGTATCATCTCAAGAAGACGAGTTCTAAAGAAAAGGCCGGCCGCCAGGATAATCAGGAGAAGCAGAAGGAGCATGAGCCCCAGGCGTCCACCCGAATTCGGCAAGCGAGCAGAGCCGCGCAGCGCAGATGGCAGCGGCCCGGCCTTGGCCCGAAGATATATCGGGCATTGAACATATTGCGAGCCAAGACAGAACTCCGTCTGGTGAGACAAATCAATAGAAGAAGGCGGCTTGGCGCGGTAACAGAAATTCCAATTGGAAGAGAAAGCCAGGGAAGTAAAACGATCGTCGTGCAGCCCCAAATATGGGCAATGCGCACTAACGGCGTTTGCGGGTAAATCGCTCGGTGTATTTTCCATTAGCAACCGGGAAATATAAAGACTCTAATCATTTTTCTGATCCAGCATTTTCTTTCAGCGCTTCATCGCGGACCTTTTTGCGATCTTTATGGCCGTCCTCCCGGCCAAAAGAAAAGAATCTGCGAACTGCGCTTCCAAACGAAGGCGCATGGGACTTGCCCCCCTCATCACGGGAATAGGAATAATAATGATATCCGGAGGAATAGGGAGAATAATGGCGGTAACCGCCATAGTAATCGGCGCGCTCACGCGGGATGCGATTAAGGACAACGCCTAGAACACGGCCGCCCGCCCGGCTCAATTGCTCCATAGTGGCCAGAGCCGAGTCGGCATGGGTATGACCGGAATGGATCACAACAATTATGCCATCCACCTTGGACGCCATAATCTGCACATCGGTCACCAGTGCAGGCGGGCTGTCTATAACGATCATATCCGCTTCCCGTCCGGCTTCCTGGAGGATTTGTTCCATCCTGGCGGAAGCCAGAAGTTCGCTCGGATTGGGAGGCAGGCTGCCACTTGTGATCGTGTAAATATTACCCTGGCCTTCTATCCGCTGCATGACCGAATCCAATGTGTTGGAACCTCGGAATAAATCGCTCAATCCAAGCTGGTTGGTAATTCCAAGGAAGCGATGCACCGAAGGGCGACGCATATCTGCATCCATGATAATTACCCGTTTGCCACTCTGGGCCAACACGGCCGCGAGGTTGACCGAAATGGTGGTTTTACCCTCATTTGGCCCGGCACTGGTGACCAGCAGGCGGCGAACAGGGCGATCCACCCCGGCAAATTCGAGGTTCGTACGCAGGGAACGGAAGGCCTCGGTCACGGGCGAACGCGGCTGGCGGGTCACATATAAGCTTTCCGACTGGCCCGAGTTATAGCGGAATTGTGCAATGTAGCCAATCACCGGCAGTTTCAAGATGCGCTCGATATCATCGCTGTTCTTGA
>PMLN01000196.1:6017-6198 GCA_003158885.1 Anaerolineae bacterium | reverse complement strand
CTCCGGATGATAGCTTCTACCAAATGATCGCTGGTGGAAGCTTTTTTTACGCAATTATTTAAATAACAGCAAACCAATCGCGCCAGCAAGTTAGGGTACTACGGGAGAGTCCATTCCAATCTTTCGAAGGAACTCGACCCGACTATTGAGCAATTGGCCGAAATGGCCTTATATCTTTCCG
>PMLN01000196.1:0-5950 GCA_003158885.1 Anaerolineae bacterium | reverse complement strand
TTGGAATTGCGTGATGGGGATAAGAAGCGATACGGGGGGAAGGGTGTTTTGAAAGCCGTTGAGAATGTCAATGGTTTGATTGCCAAAGCCCTGGTTGGATCAGACGCTTCAGATCAATCTGCAGTTGATAAAGCCATGCTGACCTTGGATGGAACACCCAACAAAAGCAAGTTGGGAGCCAATGCCATCCTGGGTGTCAGTTTGGCGGCAGCACGCGCCGAGGCCAATTCCGAGAAGACACCGCTTTATCAGCATCTCAGCAAAGGCACTGCCAAATTAATGCCTGTGCCGATGTTCAATATTTTGAATGGCGGGGTGCACGCCAATTGGCAAGGTACCGACTTCCAGGAGTTCATGATCGCNNGGCGGATTCGCACCGGCGCTCAAGAAGAATTCAGATGCAGTGGAGTTAATTCTCAAGGCGATTGAAAAGGCCGGTTACAAAGGCGGGGAACAAGTTGCTATAGCTCTTGATCCGGCTTCGAGTGGATTCTATGAAGACGGCAAGTACAACCTTCGCACCGAAAATCGCAAAGTCACTTCGCCTGAAATGGTGGACTTGTATGCGGAATGGATTAACAAGTACCCAATCGTCGTGATCGAGGATGGCCTGGCCGAGGATGATTGGGATGGATGGAAATTGCTCAACCAGACCATCGGTAAAAAGATTGAGCTGGTTGGCGACGATCTATTCGTTACCAACGTCCAGAGGATCGAACGGGGCATCAAAGAGAATGCCGCCAATGCCGTATTGATCAAATTAAATCAGATTGGCACGCTGACCGAAACGATTGCAGCGATTGATATGGCGCGCAAGGCAGGCTGGGGTGCGATGGTCTCGCATCGCAGTGGAGAGACAGTCGATTCGTTCATCGCCGATTTCACAGTTGCGATGGGTACTGGTCATCTTAAAACTGGAGCACCTGCGCGCGGTGAGCGTGTCGAAAAATACAATCAATTAATGCGGATTGAAGAAGAATTGGGCGCTAAGGCTGTCTACGCAGGCCGTAAGGCCTTCGTCCGGTAGTTTTGAGGGAGATATTACAATGGGTAAGCTGTTGGTGTTTGTAGGGTTTGGAGGATTTGTCGGCTCGGTGTTACGCTATGTTGCAAGCGGTTTCGTGCAACAGCTTACCCAAAATGCAAACTTCTCATAGGGCACAATCGCAGTCAATAGATAAGATAGAGGACTTTCTTTCATTCGCTGAAGCCAATATCAAGCGCGGGATTCTGGCGACGGTCGAAAAGATGGAGACCCGGGTTTATCGCAGCGGAAATACCGATGGGCAGGCCGAGGCCGCTGTGGCTGGCGCCAAGATTGCGGGCGGATCAGGTTTGTCCCAAACGTATGACGGACAAGAGTTGAACCGCCAAGTTCGCAAAGATCGCGAAGAAAAACAAATTAACCTTGGCGCGCTTAGCGTTCTTCGCGGTTCGATCTTTACACGATCACAGCGTCACGCTGATTTTGAAAAAACCATAGTTGGTGGATGATGCAGCCTATGCTTCCCGGTTTGACACGTGATGAAATTTTGCGTTACTCGCGCCACCTTCTTATCCCCGAAGTGGGACTGGCAGGCCAGCGCAAATTGAAAGGCTCTTCCGCGCTGATCATCGGCACGGGCGGGCTGGGCTCGCCGGTGGCTTTGTATTTGGCCGCCGCGGGTATCGGCCGGATCGGCCTGGTGGATTACGACGTGGTGGATTCTTCGAATCTCCAGCGCCAGGTGATTCACGGCACCTCGACGGTCGGAAAATTGAAGGTCGAAAGCGCCAAGGCCAGAATGCTCGACCTGAACCCCAACATCGAGGTGGATGCTTACAACGAGCCGTACACTTCTGAGAACGCCCTGCGGATTGCAAAAGATTACGACATCTTGCTGGACGGCACCGATAATTTCCCCACTCGTTATTTATCCAACGATGTGGCCGTCTTTCTCGGCAAGCCCAATGTGTATGCCTCCATCTATCGTTTCGATGGACAGGTCAGCGTTTTCTATGCCAAGCAAGGGCCCTGTTATCGCTGTCTCTTCCCCGAACCGCCGCCGCCCGGACTTGTCCCTTCCTGTGCGGAGGGCGGTGTGCTGGGTGTGTTGCCCGGCACGATTGGAACTCTGCAAGCCACCGAGGCATTGAAAGTTCTGCTGGGCATCGGCGAGCCGTTGATCGGAAAGCTCCTGCTGTATAACGCGCTCGACATGTCGTTTGATTTCGTCAAGCTGAAGAAGAATCCGAACTGCCGCGTGTGCGGACCGCACGCCGACATCAAAGAACTGATTGATTACGAGGAGTTTTGCGGTGTGCCGAGTCACGACCATGACGAAGGCTCGGCGGGCGCAGGTTGGGACATTTCCGCGCTGGAACTTTCGTCACGGCTCAAACACAATCATTTGAAATTGCTGGATGTGCGCGAACCGCATGAATTGCAGATTTCTGCCTTGCCGGGTGCGGTTAATATTCCGCTGGGCACTTTGGCTGCGCGATTATCGGAACTGGATTCCGCCGAAGAGATGGTCGTGTTCTGCAAGGCCGGTACGCGCTCGACGCGCGCGCTGGAATTGCTGGTCAGCGCGGGATTCAAGAAGGTCAAGAATCTCAAGGGTGGGATCAATGCCTGGGCCAAGGATGTGGATACGAGTTTGCCGATCTATTAACCACCAAAAAAAACCTGACGGGTCTCCAAAGACCCGTCAGGTTTTTTTCTTTTAAGCATATAATTCAACTATCACTTTCACAAAGAGGTCGAAATGAAACATACAATACTATTTCTACTTGTTGCTCTTTTCTTGGCTTCTTGCGCTTCGCCTGCAACGCCAACCCCCACGCAAACTTTCACGCCCGCGCCGCCAACATTCACCCCAACGTTCACATTCACACCTGAGCCTCCAACCCTCACTCCAACCCCGACACTTGGCATTGGCAGTACAGAAATTTCTCCCAAAGATGGCATGCTGCTCCTGTATGTGCCTGCCGGTAATTTTCTGATGGGTTCAATAGCCTCAGACCCTAAGGCGCTAGCCAACGAGCAGCCACAGCATACTGTGTATCTGGATGCCTTCTGGATTGATCAGACCGATGTGACCAACGCCATGTATGCCAAATGTGTCAGTGCAGGCGCGTGTAATCCACCAGCACAATTAAGTTCTTCCACCCATTCCAGCTATTACGGCAATTCTCAATTTGACAATTATCCTGTCATTAACGTGACTTGGGACATGGCAAATATATATTGCAGCAAATGGGCTGGACGCCAATTGCCTACCGAAGCCCAATGGGAAAAAGCCGCGCGCGGGCCAAACGGGAATATGTATCCCTGGGGAAATAACGCACCAAATACCACATTGTTAAATTACTATCAAAACGTTGGCGATACAACAGAGGTTGGTAAGTATCCAAATGGGGCGAGCCCTTATGGCGCTCTCGATATGGCCGGAAATGTCTGGCAATGGGTGGCGGACTGGTATCAAAGTGGCTACTATGCCACGCTTGGTAATAATGCTTCCAATCCTCAGGGTCCTGCCAGCGGTGATGTTCGAGTGTTGCGGGGCGGCTCGTGGAACGACATCATTAACTATTTCTTTGTGCGCTCTGCCCTCCGCGGCAGGGTCGATCCGACGAGTTGGGGCGCGGCCTTCGGTTTTCGTTGCTCCCGCTCACAATAGCCCCTCCCTGTCGCCTTCGGCGTGCTTCGCGACCTCCCCAAATACGACAATAAAGTTTGAATGCGGATTCAGATTTTTCTCGTCGGATTTGGGGAGGGTGTCACGGAGTGACGGGTGGGGCGTTGAAGGTTGGAAGGTTTGAAAGTTAGAAGGTTTAAAAGTCTAAAAGGTCAAGGGTTGGAAAGTTTAAAAGGTCTTTTGCTGATTTTGGCGGAAGGCCTTTTCGTTTCTAATGAGAACGGCTTTCGGTTATAATATCTTTGTATTGGGATATTGACCTCATGCCTCGACCCTTGCGCGTTTTTCTCTGCCATGCTTCACAAGATAAGCCTGCCGTGCGGAAACTGTATCGTTATCTCAAACAGCGCGGTGTGCAACCTTGGCTGGATGAATTTGATCTCCTGCCTGGCGAGAAGTGGGAAGAGGAAATTCCAAACGCGTTGTTTTCTTCAGACGTAATTTTGGTTTGCCTTTCCAAAAACTCGATCAATAAAGAGGGATTTGTTCAGAGAGAGATTTCATTTGCGCTTGACAAAGCCAAAGAGAAGCGTGAAGGAACGATCTTTATTGTTCCCGCAAAATTAGAAGAATGTGATGTTCCTCCGCGTTTAAGTGGCTATCAATGGGTGGATTTATCTCGTGTAGATGGTCATAAACGTTTGATGCTCAGTTTAAACAAGCGTGCAGCCAGCCTTGGCCCGGAGGTGGCACAGGCAATTGTGACTGATGAGTCACAACCTAAATCACCTGTTTCCCAATCCGTCTCGCCGCCCAAAATTGAAAAACCTGTTGAGAAGATTACTCTGCATGTTGAAAGAGTGGAAGAGCCAAAGAAGGAAAAGCCGCTTCCAATATCGCGCGAAGACTCAAAAGCGCAGGAACTCATTTTAAAGCCTGCGCCCATGGTTGAAAAGAAAGCAGAAAAACAAAAAAAGCCTGATTTTCTTTGGCTCGGTATTGGCGGCATAGTTTTGCTTGCCCTAATGCTTGGCGCGGCGTATGGCATCAATTACCTTGTTCATATACCTGCAACGCCAATGCCATCTCCAACCGCACAAGCCACATCCACTTATGAATTGCCAACCGCCACGCTCGAACCTCCCACCGAAACTCTAGCGTCTACGCTTGTGCCACTAACTCCAACTCTTGGCATTGGTTCAACTATGATCTCTGATAAGGATGGCATGGTCATGCTTTACGTATCTGCCGGACCGTTCACAATGGGTAGTGATAATGGCGGGGCTAACGAAAAACCTGCTCATACCGTTTATCTCGATGCATATTGGATTGATCAGACCGATGTGACCAATGCCATGTATGCCAAATGTGTAAGCGCAGGCGCGTGCAGTCAACCGGCCAGCTTAAGGTCTTCCACGCGTTTGAGCTATTACGGCAATTCTCAATTTGACAATTATCCCGTCATTTACGTGAATTGGAACATGGCAGATACTTATTGCAAATGGGCTGGGCGCCAATTGCCCACCGAAGCCCAATGGGAAAAGGCCGCGCGCGGCACGGATGGACGCATTTATCCCTGGGGGAATAACGCGCCGGATAGTACTTTGCTGAATTACAATTCAAGCGATACAACGGCAGTGGGTAGTTATCCAAAAGGAGCCAGCCCGTATGGCGTTCTCGATATGGCCGGTAATGTCTGGCAATGGGTGGCGGATTGGTATGCCGCTTATCCCGGAAATACCGTCAGTGATCCATCGTATGGCACAACGTATCGAGTGTTGCGGGGCGGCTCGTGGAACGACGACGATAACCTTGTGCGCTCTGCCTTCCGCAGCAGGAGCGATCCAGCGGATACCCTCAGCTACGACTTCGGTTTTCGTTGCTCCCGCTCACTTCCCTAGTTCAGAAATGCTGGTTTCTGGATTTCTGCGACCGAAGGGTGCTGAAGCGGGGGTCTGGGGGCTTTGCCCCCAGCGAATTAAATGAGCAAAATCTTCTACGATCTCTACGATAAAATCTGCAGCCCAATAAACCTTTGGTGGGCATATAAGGACGCGGCGCGCGGCACGGATGGACGCACTTATCCCTGGGGAAATAACGCACCAAGTACCACATTGTTAAATTACAATCAAAACGTTGGCGATACAACAGAGGTTGGTAAGTATCCAAATGGGGCGAGCCCTTATGGCGCTCTGGATATGGCGGGCAATGTCTGGCAATGGGTGGCGGACTGGTATCAAAGTGGCTACTATGCCACGCTTGGTAATAATGCTTCCAATCCTCAGGGTCCTGCCAGCGGTGATGGTCGAGTGTTGCGGGGCGGCTCGTGG
>PMLN01000170.1 GCA_003158885.1 Anaerolineae bacterium | reverse complement strand
GCCATGAAGCAGGTTGAAGGCACGGCGCGCTCGATGGGAATCAACGTTGTAGATTTACTTGTGGGAGGGCTGACCGCCCGTTTGCACCACGGAGGATAAAATGCCGAAACAAGGAAAGAAGTACAGGGCCGCTTTGGCCAAGGTTGACCTCAACAAGCAATACACGCCTCAGGAGGCTGTAGCGCTTGCAAAGGATACTGCTTACACCACTTTTGATGCGAGCGTCGAAGTTCACATGCGCACCGCTCTTGATCCGCGCCAGGCGGATCAGCAGGTACGCGATGTGGTCGTACTGCCGAATGGCCTGGGTAAATCGGTGCGCGTGTTGGTTTTTGCATCCGGTGAAGGCGCGGTGACCGCTCGTGCATCCGGCGCCGATCTCGTCGCCGACGATGATGAAACGTTAAAGAAAATCGAAGGCGGCATGACCGATTTCGATGTCGCGATCGCAACGCCGGATATGATGGGCAGGGTTGGACGCCTCGGGCGTGTGTTGGGCCCGCGCGGCCTGATGCCGAATCCCAAAGCCGGAACCGTTGTCCCGCCGCAAGACGTGGCGCGTGCCATCAAGGAAGCCAAAGCCGGCCGTGTCGAGTTCCGTCTCGATAAGACTGCCAACATTCATGTGGTGATTGGCAAGGCATCCTTTGATGCCAATAAACTTTATGAAAACTTCGCGGCGCTTATGGATGCCATCAACAAAGCGCGTCCTGCGGGCGCCAAAGGTTTATATATCAAGCGCATTGTGGTTAATGCTACAATGGGTCCCGGGATCAAGGTTGATCCAAGCCTTGCTCTCTATGTGGAGGCTGCCAAGTAGAAGCCCTTCGACTGGTTCAGGGCGATTACTTGTATCCTAAATAAGCCACTGCCAATGACGGCGGGTGTTCATCGTTTGATGGACTTAATATCCTGCTTAGGCAGAGACTCAAAACAAATCCCAACCCCAACGGGTTGTGTCCTTTCGTGGACGTTTGTGAAAAGTCTTTGCCTGTTATGGTAGGTTCCCATCCTACCGCATGTGGCAAAGACTTTTTGATTGAAAGGAGGTGATACTCGTTGGCTATTACTAAACAGCGCAAAGAAGAAGTTCTCGAAACGTATCGAGACTGGTTGAAGCGCAGTCAGGCTGTGATCCTCGTGGAATACACGGGCGCGACCATGAAGAACATGGATGGAATCCGATCCAAGATACGCGAAGTGGGCGGAGAATTCCATGTGGTCAAGAACACTTTGGTTCGCCGCGTCTTCTCGGATAACGGCTGGAATCTGCCCGAGGGCTATTTTACCAAATCCACGGCGGTTTCATTCGCGTTCACAGATCCTGCCGCGACCGCCAAAGCGCTTTCAGACGCGACCAAAAGCATGGCGTTTGTTAAAGTCAAAGGCGGCTTCATGGCCGGCCAGGCTTTGAATCCGGCACAGGTCAAGGCGTTATCCGAATTGCCGCCCCTGCCGGTCGTCCGTGCACAATTGCTTGGTGTTTTGCAGGCGCCGGCTGGAAAGCTGGTCCGCACAATTGCCGAACCCGCGCGCTCGCTGGCTTCTGTCTTCCGTGCATACTCGGAAAAGACACAAGCCGCCGCGTAATATTCGTAGTAACGACTTGAGTCGTTGCCAAAACCAAAATTATTCCTAAAAGAAAGCAAGGAGTTTCTGTACAATGGCTGCAAATCTCGAAAATCTGGTGGAGGAACTGAGCAAACTCTCGGTTCTCGAAGCCGCTGAATTGGTCAAGGCTCTCGAAGCGAAGTGGGGCGTTTCTGCCGCCGCTCCGGTCGCAGTGGCCGCTGTTGCCGGTGGCGCTGCCGCCGCTGAACCCGTCGAAGAGAAGACTGAATTCGATGTGATCATCAAGGATGCCGGTGCCAAGAAGATCGATGTCATCAAAGTTATCCGCCAATTGACCAGCCTGGGCCTCAGTGAGTCCAAGACCATGGCCGAAACCGTCGGCGGCAAGGTGCTCGCCGCGGTGGGCAAGGAAGCCGCCATGGACGCCAAGAAGAAGCTGGAAGACGCCGGCGCCGCGATTGAAGTCAAGTAGAATCAACAGAAAATCTACTTCAAAAAAGGATGATGACAAATCATCCTTTTTTGATTCTCGGCCGCGGAACCAAAAAAGGCCGTATCAAGTTTGCAGGTCAGTCGAGTTCCGCATCCCAAAAAGGACATGTGAAACTTAGTAGCAACAAAAAATCAGGCTCCGAGCAGAGCCTGATTTTTTATGTTGTTGCTTTTAGGTTACGATACCATCTCAACTTTTCGGATCACCATAATCACCTTGCCCTTGATTTCCAATGGTTCATCCTTATTGATATAAATGGGCTTCATGGTTGGGTTGGCGGGCTGGAGGCGATAGCGATCTTTCTCCTTGAAAAAATACTTCAAAGTTGCTTCATTGTTACGCGGCAGCCAGACAGCGACCATCTCACCATTGCGAGCCTCGGCGGCGCGCTTCATCACCACAATATCGCCATCGTTGATCATGGCGTCGATCATGGAATCTCCCTTGACTTCCAGCGCGTAAAGGTCCGTGCCTTTATCTTTGGGGGGCAGGAGGTTGCGGGCTACATCCACTGCGTTGGCTTCATTCTCGGTCAGGTAATTAACTCCCGGTTGAAGTTCAGGCAGGGGCAGGCCTGCGGCAATTGGGCCGAGAATGGGAATTCGTAACGTATCCACTGTAGCGTTGGGACCGATCACACGTAAGCCGCGCGAAATTTTACGATCCCGTTCTATGTTGCCATTCTTCTCGAGTTGATCAAGGTAATAGTTCACTACCGATGTGGATGAAATGTTGCAATTTTCACCGATCTCGCGTATTGACGGCGGATGTTTATATTCGTGCTGATATTCCTGGATAAATCCCAGAATTTTTAGGTGGCGTTCACCCAATCCTTTGCTTTTTCGAACCATCATCATTTGTGCCTCCTGAACGAAAGCGATCCCATATCTTAGATATCAATAATCGCTCATTTGTGCTATGAATGATACCTGAACATGCGTTCGATGTCAAGATTTTTAGCGCCTTTTGTTTACCGGCTCAGTATTTTTGGCCTTTGGAAGGTATTTTTGTTGTAGAATCTAAGAAAACACAACTATTACTTTTAAATATGAAGTAAGATATTAAGAAAATTAATAATAATACTTGACAAAATAAAAATATTGAATATAATATTGATAAAATGAAATAGAGAGCGAGAGAAAGGAGATAATTATGTTTTACTATGACAGAATCGAAGATGATTACGCAGTCCACCAGCGCGGCCATGCCTATTTAAAGGATGAGTTGGATATAGTGGTTGCTGATGCAAAGGTAAGGAGAACCGATTGGTATCAGGATATTTTGGCGCATCTTGGAGACCGCTTAATCGCCATCGGGAGTTCGATGAAAGAGTATGATGACGACTTAAAGTCTATAACTTTATCTCCATCCATGAGGTGAATAATGAAACCATCTTTGAATAAATGTCCTGTCTGCGGAGATAACCTGTGGGTCGCTCGTTATCGTTGTGATACCTGCGATACGGTTATCGAAGGACGTTTTGAAAACAGCGCCTTTCCCGGTTTGACTGCCGAACAAATCGAATTTGTCAAAACTTTTGTCCGGTGTGAAGGCAGGAGCAATCGCATGCAGGAGGAATTGGGCCTGTCCTATCCGACCATTCGGAATCGCCTGCATGAAACCATTCGCGCCATGGGCTATGAACCCGGCAAGGATGAATCGTTGGATGTTGACGAAGAGAAGCGGCACTCCGTTCTTGAAGATTTGGATTCCGGCAAGATTTCGGCCGAAGACGCCATGCGCATGTTGCGCGGCGAGGAGTAACTCATGACCACTCAAACTTTGTCCGTGGGCTCCAAACCCCAAATTGAAATTACCAATGTAGGCGGCGACTTGGCTGTTCAGGGCTGGGAACGTACCGACCTCGAAGCCCGCAGTGACGATTCGCCTCGTCTCGATCAGGATGGAAATGATATAACCCTGTCGTGTGGAAGCGATTTGAACGTCTCCATGCCGCGCGGTGCAAACCTCACCATCAGCTATGTGGGCGGTGATCTGAAAATAGAAAACCTGGATGGTGAAGTCGAGCTTTCTTTCGTCGGCGGTGACGTGGTTCTGCAGAACATGCCGGGTCAGGTTTCGCTGGAGGGCGTGATCGGCGGTGAGACCCACGCACAAAATGTTCAGAAGATTACGATGGGCGCGCAAAGAGGAAATGTCAGCGCGGATGTTTCAGCGAAAATTCAACGCAAGGTTAATGAGACCATGCGGCGGGCCGATCGTAAACTGCGCGAAGCGGAACGAAAATTACAGCACGCCCATTCGGAGCATTTGGATTTTAGGCTGCATTATCCGGGAGGCCCCATTCCGCCGCGCCCACCATCCCCTCCCCGCTGGAATGCAGGCTTGAATCCTTCGGACGCGGAAAACACAAATCCACCCGTTTCTGACGAAGAACGTATGACCATTTTGAAGATGCTGCAGGAGAAGAAGATCACCTCCGAGGAAGCGGATAAATTGCTGGTGGCGCTTGAAGGAGGTGAGTGATGTCTTCTGAAGAGCGGCAGCAGATTCTCAAGATGGTCGAAGATGGGAAGATCAATCCGGATGAAGCCATGAAGTTGATGAAGGCCCTGGATGAATCTTCGGTGGAGATGGAAATCATCGCAGGCGCGCCGGCCTCATCATCCGGGGCTGAAGCGGGACCGGATCCCGCCAGAAAAACGCCGGCGCCTGAATTTGAAGAAGTGGCGCGCCGGGCCCGTCGTCTCTGGCAGGTCCCGATGTGGATCGGTGTGTTGATTACCGTACTTTCTGCGTACTGGATGTACACATTGGTAAATGCGTCGAATTACGGGTTCTGGTTTTACTTTGCGTGGCTTCCGCTTATGCTGGGAATTTTGCTGATTGCATTGTTCGCCAGTTCCCAGACCTCGCGCTGGTTATATGTGAATGTGGAACAAGCGGGAGATGAATGGCCGCGCCACATCACACTTGGATTCCCGCTTCCGCTGGGACTGGCAAGCTGGTTCCTGCGTAATTTCGGGCATAACATTGAGGGTTTGCGGCAGGCCAATGTGGATCAGATCGTTGAATTGCTGTCGAAGGGCATATCGTCGAAAGAACCGTTGATCGTGAATGTGGATGAAGGCGAACACGGTGAACGCGTGCAGGTTTATATCGGATAGGAGAGGAACCCATGGCAAACGCAGAAGAACGCATGAAGATTTTGAAGATGATCGAGGAGGGCAAGATCAGCGCGGAAGATGGCGCCAAGTTGCTGGCAGCCTTGAGTGAGGGACGCCGCTCCAGTGCCGGGAATCTGAGCCGGTCCGCCGGCGCAGGACGCTGGCTGCGCATCCGTGTCACGGATATCGCAACAGGGCGCTCGAAAGCCGCAGTCCAGATCCCCTTGGGATTGATCGACGCCGGTATGAAGATCGGTGCCCACTTCGCGCCCGAAGTGGAGGGCGTGGACATGTCGTCGGTCATGGATGCCCTGCACGCCGGAGTGACCGGCAAGATCATTGATGTCACCGATGAAGAGGATGGCGAGCACGTCGAGATTTATGTGGAATAGGAATTTAGCACTGTATATTTTATGCGCCAAATAGCAGAGCGATAAGGCCTCTCGCTTCTGAACTAAATGCAAGAGACCTTATCATCCTCAACCGATTTGTTTTGAACTTGCTTAACTGCGCACTAAATATCCTGGAGATTTAATGACCGAATCCATTGCTCAACCGATTGCTGCCAACCCGATGAAACGCGTGCTGGCGATCCGCGACTTTCTCCTCCTTTGGATTGGGCAAAACACCTCCCTGCTCGGTGATCAATTCCATTTTATCGCCATGTCATGGCTGGTATTGAAAATGACCGGCGATCCGTTGGCGCTCGGCATCGTTCTGGCAGTGGGCGGGATTCCGCGCGCGGTCTTTACCCTGATCGGCGGAGCAATTACGGACCGTATTTCGCCGCGCCGGGTGATGCTGACTTCCGATGTCATCCGGCTTTTCATTTCGGCTTTGTTGGCGGCGCAGGTCTTGACGGGCACTTTGCAGATTTGGATGATTTATGTTTATAGCTTCATAGTGGGGGTTGTTTCAGGCGCCTTCGAACCGGCTTCGATGTCCATGACGCCGTATCTCGTTCCTTCGGATGATCTCCAGGCCGGGAACTCGGTGATGCAGGGCAGTGTGGGGTTGATTGGGTTTGTCGGGCCCGCCCTCGCCGGGGTAATGATTGCCGCATCCCGTGACGTGAAAAACGGTGTCGCCTTGGCGATGGCCTTCGATGCGATCACCTTCATTGTTTCAGTGATTACTTTGTGGATGATGAAGACCGGAGGGGAGGTCATTGCTTTTAGAACGTCGGGATCGGTCAGCGTGTTTGAATCCATCCGCGAGGGCATCGTATTTATGTTCAAGGATCCCGCCTTGCGTGCCATGTTCATCCTGATCGCGGTGGCGAATTTTGCATTTGGCGGACCGGTGGTTGTGGGTGTGCCTTACCTTGCCAATGCGCGTTTTCCTGAAGGCGCCGCTGCTTTCGGCTTGATCATTTCCGGTTACGCCGGCGGAAACTTGCTGGGCATCATTCTTTGCGGCGCGTTGCCCAGGTTGTCACAGAGATGGATGAAGGTTCTCATGGTGGTGATGTTTGCAGTATTTGGTATTGGGCTGGGCGCACTGGCATGGATCCATATCACCGAAGCTGCGGTGCTGGATATGTTCGTTCTGGGTGTGCTTAACGGTTATCTCAGCATCTTGTTGATTACCGGTTTGCAGCACAACACGCCCAGGGAAATGCTCGGGCGTATCATGAGCATGGTTCTGCTTGCCAACCTGGGATTGGCGCCTCTCTCACAGGCGATTGCCGGTGTCATGCTGCGCTGGAACATCCTGGCGTTATTCCTGGTGGCCAGCGGGATGCTGCTGGCCTGTGCGGTTTATCTGGCCGTGCCGAAAGTCAATTCGTTGCTGACGGAGCGTTTTCTCAGCGAATCCCCCGAAGAAGCCGTAGTAACCGAATAATCGAAGTAAGATAAATCGAGTCCGAAGCCTTGACTTCGGACTCGATTTATCTTATGAGATGAAAATGCAGACGCAAACACAGCAGAAACCGCGCTGGAGCGGGATGATCGGATTTACCGTGGTCTGGATTGGGCAGATCGTCTCGGTGCTTGCCAGCGGCATGGCGCTATTGATCTTTTTCTGCGGCATTGGCATACAATGTGGTAGAGATGTTCCGTGATGGCCGACATGCCTTTGCCGATCGTGCGTGCTGTTGTGACCGTGCTGTATTTGCCGTCCATATCCACGCGGATGACTGGCTTGAGATGCAGCAGCGCGCCGGCCATGGCTTTGACGCGTCCGATGCGTCCGCCGCGCATCAGGTAATCCAGTGTATCCAGCGTGTAAATTATTTCGGTCTTCTCCCGGATTTTTGCCAGCCGTTCCTGAATGGCGTGCATCGTCCAACCCGCTTTGGCCGCCACCGCCGCGCTGATGACCTGAAGACGTTCGCCGCCGGATAAGGTCATCGTATCCCAGAAATCAACGTTCGCTTCGGATTTGGCCTCTTCGCCGCCTGCACGTGCCGCGTTGATCGTTCCGCTCAGGCCACGGCGCCGATGAGCCAGCCAACTAAACCCGTCCGGCTGCGCCGAAGACCTCGTACAGACGGCCGCACCACTGAGAGTATGCGGCGCGAATGCCCGCGTAGATATCGAACATACTCGCTTCCGGTTTGGCGGCTGCCAGGCGCATATTGTCGGCGGCAGTATTCATGATGCTGGTGGCGAAGTTGATCTTGCTGATGCCGGCCGCAATGGCCGCGCGGAACTGTTCGTCGGAAAGACCCGTCCCGCCGTGCATGACCAGCGGCACATTCACCCGTCGACGGATTTCAGCAACCAGCTTCAGGTCCAGGTGGGGCTCGCCTTTATAAAGTCCGTGGGCATTACCAAAAGCAATCGCCAGGAAATCGACGCCGGTCGCCTCGACAAAATGTTCCACACTAACAGGGTCAGTGAAACCAAGCCCCCGGCTGCCCAGGGAATCGTACTGGTCGCCCATGCCCACATGCCCCAATTCGGCCTCGACACTCACACCGGCCGCATGCGCCGCATCCACCACCCGCCGGGTGTTGGCGATATTCTCTTCGAGCGGCAGGCTCGAACCATCATACATCACGTCGGTAAATCCATAGGAAAGCATTTCCAGGCACTGATCCACACTGGCGCCATGATCGAGCATCAACGAGACCGGCACATCAGTATCTTCCGCCCGGCAGCGGACATAGGCTGCCAGGGCGCGGCAATTGGGCAAGGCGGCATAGGGCGAGTAAATGCCAATGATGGTCGGGGCGCGCTTTTCAGTCAGTGCATCCATCACCCCTTCCATGCCCTGCATCTCAAACACATCGAACAAGGGGACCGCATAGCGCCCATGGAGCGCCTTGGTTAATTCATTTTTGATCGAAATTATTGTCATGGATGCACCTATAGTCCTTCACTTACTTCAATTTTTACTTGGAATTCACGCTGCTCGCCGGGCTGCAAGGATTGAAGCGTACCACGTGCACGCTCCTGGCTGCGCCCACCGACCCGGCAGTTGGCCGGTTCGATTCCCAATACATAACTGCCTTGCCCCATCATCTTCCACTGGGCGAGATTCGGCAAAGTAGCCTTCTGGAAACCGACGCGCAACCCCAGTTTGCGTGAATGGTTGACCAACTGGATACAGGCCCAGCCGTCTTTATCAGCAGGCAGGTCATGATAAAAAACCTGTTCGGCGTAACCCGAGGTGGGTTTCTGGAAGCGCATCCATTCCTGCAGACCTTGTTTGGCTGCAGCGTCACGCGGCGCAACCGGATGCGGTTCGGTCACCAGTTGGCTGGTCTCATCCAGGAATGGGAATCCCAGGTTGATATGATACAGAAGCATCAGCGGACTTTCGGTCGCGCCCAGGTTTTCGACCAGATCGTGGAGAGTGATGCGATTACCGCCCAGCTCGACTGTAATACGGCGTTTCAGACGCAGGTTCTCGCCAAACACGCGCGCCTGGCGCATTTCCCCTTCAACCCAAAAAGAATATTCGTCCCCCTGCCAGGCGTCATCCATATGCACTTTTTGAGCAGGCAGGTGCGACAGGCGGCCATGCAGCCCGAGCGACTCACCTTCATCTTCCTCCGGCGAGCCGAGATAGGTCAGGCCGCAGCCGGTCAGCAGGCCGGCGCCAAAAGTGCGCAACCACCCGGTACCCTGCGGATCATAGTACATCGGATGTGCCCAACCAGTCGGCGAGACCCAAGCCAACGGCAATCCTTTATATGAAGCCGGGCCAATGTCCATGCCGCGGTCGAGCAATATGCTGAACGCCAACCCTGATCCGGTTCTGATATCAGCGACGCGCAGGCCGCGTTCGTTCCCATCCGCCCATTCACCCAGCTGGATGCCGGCAATTTGGGACAGGTCGCCCACGTAGTTCAATAACTCCGAACGTGTCCAGGTACGGTTGAATAGATTAGCCATCCGAAAGCCTTCCTTTTTATTTTATTCCAGGTCATGCAAATAATCGGCCATCAACGGCCAAAGACGCTGGTATTTTGCAAAACGTTCGGCATATAAAACCTGCTTATTCGGGTCAGGATCAAAAGTCCGGCCCAATCTAACCATGGTTCCGGCGCCTGCTTCCAGCGAGGGGAAGATCCCACATCCCACCCCGGCAAGAATAGCTGCTCCCAGGACACCTGCCTCATTTACTTCAGGACGTATAATGGGGCGCCCCAAAATGTCGGCACTGATCTGAATCCAAACATCCGATTTGCTGCCTCCACCCACGGCGCGAAAATCCTCCACAGCAAGGCCTGCTCCTGGCAGAGTCTCAAAGGTGGCGCGGATGTAAAACGTCATCGCCTCGATGAGACCTTTTAAAATTTCGCCGCGCGAAGTTTCCAATTTCAAGCCTGCCATGACGCCGCACGAATCAGTAATAAAGTCTGGCGGGCCAGTGGCCGTAAAATGTGGCAGCACCATTACCTGGCTCAAATCCTCCGGCATTTCTGCCAACAATAGCGCATAAAGATCTTCTCCGCTGGCCTGGGCCTGCTGGCGCTCCACGGCGGCGAACGTGTTGCGGAACCATTTGACCAGCGCCCCACCCTGGTTGTAGAGGAAGCAGACATATTGCCCCGGCACAGCGTGATGCTCGGTGTTCAGGCCGCGTTCGATCATGAGCGATGTTTCAGGCCGCTGTTCAAAAACCGGCGTCAGGCATAAATAAGTGCCCATGCCATACAAAGCCTGCCCCGGCGCGAGCACACCGCATCCAACACCATTACAGCACTGGTCGTGCGCACCGCTGACGATGGGAATCCCCGCCGGCAAGCCCAATTCAGCGGCAATTCCGGTTGCCACCGAACCAATCACCGCCCCGGAGGGAACCGTGGCAGGCAGTTTCTCCCGATCCAGTTGCGCCAAGTCCAACAGCTTATCCGACCAGTCTCTGCGTTCGAGGTCGAAAAGCAGGGTACGGTTAGCCAGGGAGTAATCCGCCTTGGCATCCGCGCCCAACATGAAGGAAATAAAACCGCTCCAAGGCAGGAAAACCTGCGCCTGCTGGTAAAGTTCGGGCTGGTGCTGCTTGATCCATTTCAACTTGGTCAGCGTATACTGGTTGCCGAGTGTATTTCCGTTAATCTGGTACAACTGTTCAGCGCGGATTAATCCACGCAATTCGTTGAGATATTCTTCCCCGCGCAAATCGAAATTCAACAAAGCGGGACCGAGAATCTTGCGACTGGCAGTTACCGGAACAACACTCTCTCCCAACGACGAGACACACACAGCCTTGACAGGATTGCCCTTGGCCTCAGCAACTGCCTGTGCAATGGTGCGTTTCACCTGCCGCCAGATCTTGAGCGAATCCAACTCCGCCCAGCCCGGTTGCGGGCACTGATAGTCATACTCCTCATACGCCAAATCCAGCATTCGCCCGTCTTCGGAGAAGACCGCCGCTTTGCAACCACTCGTGCCAACATCGATGCCCAGGAGACTCATAAACTCTCTCTCATGCCCGGTCCTGAGGCAGTGTCACTTCGAAATCAAGATAATGCGCCAACGCATGCTGTAACGGCGCCTGAACATTGCCCGGTGTGATACTGACGTGGTGGCGGTGCCCGTTATTGCCAATGTGGAGCAGCACATCCTGCAAGTTGCGGATCTCAGCCACGCCGGCCACGCCAAAAAAGTTGTCCGGGATCGGATCCGAGGTGAAACGCCCCTGGCCCAGGTACATTTTAACCCGGCCTTCATCGGTCATCAGGCTGCCAAAGGTGAAATCCATCGGCTTGATGCGGCCAACGTTGCAACCGAAACCATTCCCCTCGCCGACCGCGTTCATCAGGATGGCGTGGTCGACGACACGTCGCTGCCCCTCCATCAGGCTGGCCGGCAGCGGGCCGCAGTGGAACAGGATGCACTTGTCGTCTTCGTTGCCGTAGTTGTTGTTCCAGTCCAGCATGCCAATCGGTTCGTAAGAGGCGAGGTGCAGGGCGCGCATGACCACGGCGTTGCCCAGATCCACTTCGCAAGCCGAGGCGAGACCGGTCTCATTGAGGATGCCCATCGCCACACAGGGGCTGATGCCCATCTGCAACTGCATTTCAGTCCAGCAGCGGATCGCCATGGCATCCAGCCCGGCCTCTTCGGCTAATTTATCCAGAGTAACACCCAGGCGCGCCAGGTTGTCAAAGGCTTGCTCGGGTACACCCTGCCATGAGGCGGCGGCGCGCAAAGCCTGGGCCTTTCCAATATATGCGGACTCTTTCGGCTTGACCGCTTTCATGCGCAGGAAAATATCCGACAGGTCAAAGGTCTCGATTGTGATTCCGTGCCGCTGCAAAGCGACCTCGTCAATACGTACCGTCTTAAAGGGCGTGGTGCGCGCCCCGATCGCACCGACAACCATGCCCTTAACGCCGCCCACCACGCGGCAGATCCGGTCGAACTCATCC
>PMLN01000369.1 GCA_003158885.1 Anaerolineae bacterium | reverse complement strand
TAAACCGAGGCGATCATCGGCGCTTCGTCATCGTGCATCGCTTCACGCTGGACGATGGAAGCCAGGATCACGGCCTGGTAAACGCTCAAGCCCTGGCGGCTGAAACCCTCCCGCAGATCGTTCGTCAGGTGCAAATCGAAGTTCCGAACCAGTGTCCCCACCAATTGATCCGCCGCGATGCCGCGCGGCAGGATATATGAGTCTGGATAGAGACATCCTTCCGTCGAAGACGCGCCTGCCAGATAGTCCAAGCCGGAACGGGTTCCCTTTGCAGCAGCCAGAAAAACATCGGGCGTGATGTTCAAACCCGAGGTCGGGAGTGAAGCGGCGATCTCNNTCCATCCGCCAGCCGGGCAAAACCACAAAGGTCACCTGGGTGGGCGCCGCGTTTTGCAATTTGCGCGCGATATCCACTATGGACATGGCCGGGCTGAGATCATCATATTGTCCGGCTTGGATGGATGTATCCAGACCACTGTAGATCAGGTAATCGCGGAACATGCCTGCGTCGCGGATCAGGCCGCCCTGCTGCAGGCGCTCTGCAACGGACTCGGCTGTCTCGCCCGGCTGAACCGTGAACGATTGCCCGGAGGCGTTCGGATCGAGCGGCTTGGTCAACAGCCCGTCATCCCAGGCCAGTTTCGCGGAATATTGAAACCTTTGAAGGAACGAAAGCCGTTCGGAAGGCGAGCCGTATGTCCGCGCGGTCTGGGAGGGAAAAATAAAAACAAAAAAGACGAAGCAGAGCAATATTAAAGCTGCAGCAGAATATGGAACAAAACGGCGCATGAGGGAATCTACGATTTACGATTTACGATTTTTGTTTCAAGATACGACTGCAGGATGATCGTCGCCGCCAATTCGTCGAGATGACCGGCGCGTTTTTTCCGCGAGACGCCCATCTCGAGGCGTGCCGCCCGCGCGGACTGGGTGCTGAACGATTCGTCCCACATGAGGATCGGGATTTGAGTTTGGGTTTTGAGCGCCTCGCCAAAGCGCGCCGCGCGCCTGCCTGCCAGGTTGGGTTGTCCTTCTTCGTCAAACGATTGACCGATGACGATCAACTCGACCTGATTCTCTCCGGCGATCCCAGCCACCTGCGCCGCGTCGATGACCCGGGAAACATGTTGGATCACTTTTAAAGGATTCGCAATCGTGCCTGTCGAATCGGAAATCGCCAGCCCGATTCGTTTTTCACCGTGGTCAACCGCCAGGATGCGCATACTTCCTCGAAACATTAACCACAAAGAGTACTAAGGGCACCAAGAAAAAACGGCCCTCCTTCGTGAACTTTGTGTCCGCTTGCCCCCGTACTTTGGGGGTCGTGTTTAAGAAATTACTCATTGCACATCAATCCGAAACGGTATCAACGGCAGCCATGGCCACCAGGGTGGGTTGGTTTGAATTTCGGGCGGCGCAGCCAATGGCAGGTTCGACTGCAAGACTTGTTTTGCCTGGCTGGGTGAGAGTCCGCGCACCAAAAAGATCGCTTGCTGGGGTTGAATCTGCCGGAGTAAAACGCGCTGGGTCTGCATGGCGAAATGCGTCGAGCCGGATGCGTCTATCGTATAGGCTTCCGTTGGGCTGAATTGCAGCGTATCCGGTTTGGGAATAAAACCTGACGGTATGGAGGCATCCAACACGCTTTGGGCCAGGCGGGTCAAATCGTCCGCTTTCACATATTGCGCGCTGTAATTGACACTCATGGTCAGTTTCAATGTGTTGCCCGGCTGTCCGGCGGGCGGATCATAAATCTCCTGCGCGGGCGCGCCTGCTTTTAAGGTGTTAATTAAAAGCAGATCATGCGCACCCAGCGAGGCGCCGATTTCCTGCTGGGCCTGCTGCGCCAATGCCGCCGTCACCGTATCATGCAAATGCTGACGATCCGCGTCCAATGCCTCCGTCGCAGTCAGGTCCGTGCCGCCCGTGGTCGGGTTGGGATTGGTGACGGAAGCAGAGAGCGCCAGGCTCCCTTCGATGGCCTGGATGGCGCCCGCCGCCACATCCCCGGATGCGCCCGCCTCCACCGCCGCGATCAGCACTTCCACAAATTTTTTCGAGCCGCCCGGCAAATGCGTGAGATTCACCGTTTGGAACTTGAGCGGATTTGCGCCAGGCGTATAAACGATGGTCCCGGCCGGGATCGTTAGATCTTTTTGCGTCAGGTTCGTAAAGCGGGCGATGCCCTCCGCCTTATCGTTCGGCAGTGCGCCTTGCGATGTGATCGCCATCCTCTGCGTCGCAGTGACCAGAACGCTGGTTGGATAGGCAGGCACATTGCCGGAAATAAAAACGGATTCGGTCTCCGGGTTGGCAGAGACCGGGATGGTGACCATTTGGTTTTGAGAGATGGGCGTTAACTTGATGGAGGTACGCGGGATGAACAAAGCGGCCACCGTTAGAACGGCCAGCACACCCAGCGCGAAGAAACCCGCGCGCACGATGAAATTCGACCTCCACTTGGCTTCTTCGACTTTACTCTGTGCTTTCATGGCGCGCAAAGCGCGCAAATTAATCGTTTCAGACCTGCGGCGTCTTGGAGACCTCGGGGGTTTCAACGGCCAGGCCGCGCGCTGGGCCTCGGCGGTCGTCCCGAAGACCGGGATGTGGAAGCCCTGCGCATCGCGTTTGACGTTTGGAATGCGGGTCACCAATCCCAGTTCCGCGCCGAGGGTGCGCGCATGGCTTTGAAGCACGCGCAAATCCACAGGCCGCAGTGTGACGCGTTCGAACTTCGGCCATATCAGCAGGATACGCGCTGATTTGGCCCACGACATGCGGTCGCGCACCGAAATCAAATCATCGTGTGACTCGAGCGTGATGATCTGCGTTTTCATTAATTTGCAATTATACAGTATGCTTGACATGCCTTTGCTTTACCAGTATAAGGAGAACCGATAAAAGCTTGGACCGACCCATTTCTCACCACAGAGAGATCACAAAGTTCACACTTGTGTCCGCGGCCCAGTATAGGCAGAGAAAAATAAAAAAACTCTGTGCTCTCTGTGGTGAACACTTTGTGGTGAACGATTCAAACCCACAAAATTAGTTTAGGAACACAATGAAACGAATTGCACGTATGCTGCTTGGCCTCGCAGTCATCATCACCATTTTGGCCTGTACGTTCTCATCGAATATCCCGTCCATTTTGCCCGGTATGGTTACCGCCACGCCCAGCGTCACACCCACTGCGACATTATTCCCCACTCCAGCGCCCACCTACACACCGATCCCCAGTGTGCGGATCGAAAATGCAGATAAAGCCTTGTTCAATGGGGATACCGCAAACGCCGCGGCTGATTATCGCGCCGCGCTGGCCGGTTCGAGCGATCGAACCATCCAGGCCGCGGCCTTATGGGGGCTGGCTCGCGCTCAATATACCGATGGCCGCGACGCCGATGTACTGGCCACCCTCCAGCAATTGAATTCGGGCTATCCCGACTCGCCGTTTTCAAAGGGTCCGTCTTGTTTTTTGCAGGGCCAGACCTATGCCCAAATGAAAGACTATACAAACGCCGCCCAGGCCTATCAGACCTATCTGAACCTGCGCCCCGGCGTGATCGATTCGTATGTGCAGGCGCTGCGCGGCGATGCGCTCAGCGCGGCGGGCGATTCTGCGGACGCGCTGACTGCCTATGAAGCCGCCCAGGCCGCTCCTCATCTCGACGATGCGTTTGCCTTGCAGATCAAGATCGGGCAAATGCGCACGCAGATCGGCGATTACGCCACCGCCATTTCGATTTACAGTTTCATCCTGTCCAGCGCCAATAATGATTACACGAAATCACAGATGGATTATTTATTGGGAGAGGCCAATCTCACTCTGAGTAAAACCGATGTGGCCTACGGCTTCTTCCGTGATGCCATTGCCAACTATCCGGTCTCTTATTATTCCTATCTTTCGCTGGTGGAGCTGGTCAATGCCAATGTGACCGTGAACGACCTGGATCGCGGCCTGACGGATTATTTCGCCGGACAATATGGCCCGGCTTTAACTGCGCTGGAACGATATATTGCCGCCAATCCCGGCAATGACGGCAGCGCGCACTATTACCGGGCGCTCACCCTGCGCGCCACGCAAAAGTATCCAGATGCGGTCACTGAGTTTACCTACTTCATTCAGCATTATTCCACTAACCCGCATTGGGTGGATGGCTGGACTCAAAAGGCGGATACGCAATGGAGCGATCTCAACGATTCGAAGGCCGCCACGGATACCCTGCTTGCCTTTGTAAAAGCCGCGCCTGCCTCGGATCAAGCCCCGCTTGCGCTGATGACCGCCGCCAGCATCTTCGAGCAGGATGGCCAACTCGAACTGGCTGCCCAGGTTTGGGAACGCGTTCCCAATGAATATGCGGGCAATGACCAGGCGCCGACCGCCGTATTCGAAGCCGGCCTCATGCGCTACCGGGAATCCAAATTCAGCGATGCGCTCAAGGATTTCCAACGCAGCCTGACCCTGGCCACCCAGGCGCAAGACCAGGCGCGCGCCAATTTGTGGATCGGAAAGACCGAGCAGCAGTTGAGTCAGGCAAGCGAAGCGCAAGCCGCCTGGCAGCAGGCACAGGGGAATGATCCCGGCGGCTATTACAGCCTGCGCGCCCGCGATATCCTGATGGGACGCGATCCTTTTGCGCCGTCCGCGGGGACTAATCTCAACGTTGATCTCAGCGCAGAACGCAAGGATGCCGATTCGTGGATGCGCCTGACCTTCAATCTTCCAGCCGGTACGGATCTCAGCGGCCCCGGCTCGCTGGCCCTCGATGCGCGCTTTGTGCGCGGTACCGAATTATGGGGCTTGGGCCAATTCAGCGATGCGCGCCTCGAGTTCGAGGATTTGCGCAGCGCCATCGACGCGGATCCCGTGCTGACCTACCGGCTGGCAAATTATCTGCTTGACCTCGGCCTGTACCGTTCCGGTATCTTCGCGGCGCGGCAGGTATTGACGCTCGCCGGAAAGACCGATAATCCATCCTCCTTATTGGCCCCCGCCTATTTCAATCATGTCCGCTATGGACTTTATTACAACGATCTGATCGTGCCTGCCGCGCAAGCGGAAGGCCTTGATCCATTGTTCCTGTTCAGCGTGGTACGGCAGGAGAGTCTCTACGAGAGCTTCGCAGGCTCGACCGCGGGCGCCATCGGCTTGATGCAGATCATTCCCAGCACGGGCGCCAGCATCGCCTCTTCGCTCAATTTGCAGACCACGTACGGTGCGGATCAGCTTTTCCTGCCCCACGTCAGTATTAATTTTGGCGCGCATTACCTGGCAGACAACCGTCATTTGTTCAACGGCGATCTATATGCGGCGCTGGCCGCTTATGATGCCGGGCCGGGCAACGCCTATCAGTGGAGACAGGTTTCAGGGAATGACCCCGACCTTTTCCTTGAAACGATCCGCTTCAGCGAACCGCGCCAGTACATTCAAAGCATTTATGAGATTTACGCTATCTATCGCCAGTTATATAGCCCCGCACCCTAAGCGTCATCGCCCTGAGCGGACTAGCCGAGGCGACCTCCTGTAGGGGCGCACCATAGCGCGTCGGATTCAACCCATCTAATTCCATTTCTCTTTGAAACGTCCCTGACGGTAGCACTGCAATCAACCGTGGTGTTCTCCATTCTTCTTAAAAACCGGCCACAGATTTCACGGATTACCACAGATTGGGACTCAGAATCCGTGAAAATCTGTGGTAATCCGCCTGCACTCCCTGGCACTTGCGCCCAGGGCAAGTGTGGTGTACGTACAAGTGTGGCAAAAAATTCAACCACGGTTAAATACGGTTCTGCCTCCCTGACTTGGGGACGTTTTTTTATCAATTAATCGCCGCCCCGCTCTTGAAGATTCCCTGCTCAAATCAGATTGAAAGTGTAAATATTCACTATACAAAATGGCTGAACAGTGCAATAATGAATTATCGAGCTTGGCTGTGAACCTTGCGAACCCAGGCCGAGGAGAATGGATACATAGTGTAACGAACCGATTCTAATGTCTTGAGAATTCCGTATCGAATGATAAATGAATCATCAATAAGGAGAGTATTCCATGAACATAAAAAACAATCTTTTGCGCGCTCTGCTGTTGGTGGCGTTGACGCTGATGCTGGTTACACCGGCGCAAGCCTACTTCGCGCCCAGCAATGGACAGGCGGCTGCGCTGGTGTTGGGACAGCCAAACTTCACCAGCAATACTGCCGACACCACTCAGAGCGGGATGAATAGCCCCTATGGAGTGGCAGTGGACCCAACCACCCACAAGGTTTTCGTTGCCGATTACACCAATAACCGCGTCCTGCGCTTTGCATCACTGTTTGCGCTGACGAACGGTGCGGCCGCTGAGGCTGTGTTGGGCCAGTCGGACTTCACCAGCAATGCTGCTCATACCACCCAGAGTGGAATGTCTAATCCTGACAGCGTATTTGTGGATGCGAGCGGGCGGCTGTGGGTGGCAGATTTTACTAATAATCGCATCCTGCGCTTCGACAATGCCGCCACAATTGCCAGCGGCGCCTATGCCAATGTCGTGCTGGGCCAGCCGGACTTCACCAGCAATAGCTCTGCCACCACCCAAAGCGGGATGTATAGTCCTTGGGGTGTGTTTGTGGACTCGGGTGGACGGTTGTGGGTGGCAGAATTTGGTAATAACCGCGTTCTGCGCTTCGACAATGCCGCTTTCAAATCCAATGGCGAACCCGCCGATGGCGTGCTGGGACAGCCAGACTTCATCACGAGGGATGCGGCCACGACCCAGAACGGAATGGAAAATCCTTATGGCGTATTTGTGGATTCCAGCGGGCGGCTGTGGGTGGTAGATTGTGCACACAATCGCGTCCTGCGCTTCGACAATGCCGCTTCCAAAAGCAATGGCGACCCCGCCGATGGCGTGCTGGGACAGCCAGACTTCACCTCTAGCGCGGCTGCCACCAGCCAAAGTGGGATGTCAGAGCCGTTGGACGTGGCGGTGGATAATTCAAGCGGAACGCTGTATGTGGCTGACTGGGGTAATAGCCGCGTTCTGGTCTTCAATTCGGAGGCCTCGCTGGCGAATGGCGCCAATGCCTCCTATGTGCTTGGCCAGACAAACTTCACAACGGGCACATCCAACACCGGCGGACTCTCCGCGGCAACTTTAGCTTTCCCAGGCTCCGTGTTTTATGATCAAGTTACCAAAGTTCTACTGACAGCGGACTCAAGCAACAGTCGTGTGTTGATGTATGGCAAGCCCAGTTTCTCATCCACCTCGACTGCGGCTTACGATGGCTGGGTGCTCGAATCCACGGCAACCAGCGGCAAGGGCGGCACATTGAGCGCAGCCGGGACTTTGCGCGTGGGCGATGATGCTTCCAAGAAACAATATCGTTCCATCCTGTATTTCGACACTTCTGCCCTGCCGGATAACGCCGTGATCCGCTCGGTCACGCTGAAAATCTACCAGGCCGGTGTGGTGGGAACCGATCCGTTGACCTTGACTGCTTTCGGTTCCTTGCTGGCTGACATCAAGAAAGGCACGTTTGGCACAGGAGCGCTGGAGAAGGGCGACTTCCAAGCAACAGCTTCGGCGAGCGCCATTGGGCATTTCACTTCGATCGGCAGTGGATGGTACCAACTGGCTATCCATGCCTCTGACTACACCTTTGTCAACCTGACGGGGGTGACGCAATTCCGCCTGCACTTTAGCGCGACCAGCAATAAGAATAATGTTGCGGACTATGACACCTTCTATGCGGGCGATGCAATCAAAGCAAACCGTCCGGTGTTGACTGTTGAGTACACCCTGCCATAAGGCAAGGGCAATAAATAACAAGAGCGCCTCCGCTGCAAGGAGGCGCTCCTATTTTTGTGCTGGTCAAGGTAAGTGATGGAATATGCCTTGGAATGGTAACGTAGTAAGCCATTTCTTCCGCCCTTCGACTACAGCCTGGCTACCGCTCGGCGATGCACCTAATCCATGTGCGCCAGCAGGCGCTGGTGGACCGTATCGCCATCCAAATCTAGAATGGAGACCAGCTTGTCCCTGCCGGTCATGCCCGCCACGATCTCGATGTGCGACTTGGGAACGCTTAATACCTCGGATAGAAAAACGATCAATTTATCGTTCGCTTCGTTATCCACCGGCGGCGCGGCCAGGTGGATCTTCACCGTCCCATCGTTCAGCACCTCGGCAATTTTGTTGCTGCTGGCGCGCGGTGTCACACGGATCGCGATCGCCGAACCTCGTTTCCCATCGTGCAGATGAAAATCTTTTTTGGACATTGTCAACCTCTCAAAGACTTCGCAGAATGAATGTTAAGAGCCAGTCAACCAGCTCGATCAGGATCATCAGGATCAACGGGCTGAAATCGAACATGCCCACCAAAGGAACCACACGCCGGATGGGCGCCAGCATCGGCTCAAGAATCCGGTTGATCCCTGCGCGCACCGGGTGATACGGCGGCATAAAATACGACAGAATGACCGACACAAACACGAGCAGGATCAAGATCTGTGATAGCAGGTCGATCAGTTGAGCCAGGATAAGAAAAAACATTTAATCTCCGCGTGCGGGTCTCGGTCCTAAAATGGCCTGCCCGATCCGAACCAAAGTTGCGCCCTCTTCCACTGCGATGGCATAGTCGGCGCTGGTGCCCATCGAGAGCTCGCGCCACTCGATTTGCGGGATCTGTCCGGCCAGGAAATCTCGCAGCCGCCGCAAACGCTGAAAGTAGGGCCGCGCCTTCTCAGGATTAATGAAAAGAGGCGGCATGGTCATCAAGCCGCGCACCTGCAAATGTTCCAGCGCACTGATCGCACGCACCTCATCCAGCAGGTCCGTCCAGCGCCTTTCATCCGCAGCCCCCCACCCCGTTTTACTTTCTTCCCCGCCCACGTTGAACTCCAGCAGGACGGGAAGCACACGCTTGAATTCGGCGGCAAAATGATCGCTGCGTTCGGCCAGCTTGAGGCTGTCGAGCGATTGGAAAAGGGCAAAATGCTCGGCCACCAGGCGCGCCTTGCGGCTTTGCACGTGACCAATGATATGCCATTCTACCTTAGTTTGGGATTTCAATTGCACGATTTTTTGGACGGCTTCCTCGGGATAATTCTCGCCGAGGATCTGCGCGCCGGCCTCGATGGCCGCCTCCACCACTTCCAGGGGCTGTAATTTGCTGACCACCACCAGCCGCACGGAATCAGGCGCGCGCCCGGCTTTGCGCGCCGCCGTCGCGATGCTGTCGAGCGTTTTTTGATAATTTTCGCGGATGGATGTGACGAGATCGGACATGGGGTTATTGTACCTGATGCACGATTATAAACATAGCGCCGCTTCGCCAAAGACAAGTCTGACAAACTTTGGCTAACCGAAATTTGTGTATATATAATACCCACGGTCACAAATTGCGCTTTCCACCTTCTGAAATAGCAAAATTTGTGACCGAGTGCGGTATATTTGGCGGCGTAATTGGATTTATAATCAGGAAAGACTTGGAGGCTGACATGACCCTTTTGGAACAAATCGAAAAACAATTAAGCGCCCTCTCGCCTGAGAAACAGAACGAGGTGCTTGATTTCATCGCGTTCCTGCAGCAGCGGGCACGCATATCACAGAAACGACACTCGCTCAAAAAACATGCCGCGTTCGGTTCGTGGAAAAACCGCAAGGTGGACGCGGTTAAATATCAACAAGACCTGCGCGCCGAGTGGAAGATGTAATGATCGCGGTCTTCGATACGAACATAGTGATCGATGCGCTCAACGGAGTGGCCGAGGCTGACGCCGAATATAGCCGTTATGAGCGCGTGCTCATCAGCCGCGTCACGTGGATGGAGGTATTGATCGGCGCGGAGGGCGACGACGCCAATTTGCGCGACTTTCTGGAAACGCATTTTGAGATTATCCCTCTTGACATGGCAGTGGCAGAGACAGCCGTGCAATTACGCCGCGCGCACCACATCCGCTTGCCAGACGCCATTATCTGGGCAACCGCGCAAACACGGGAGGCTGTGCTGGTCACACGCAATACAAAAGACTTCAATCCCGATTGGGAAGGGATTCGACTGCCCTATACACTTTAGCGGGGATTACGCGCCGGCCTCGATGGCCGCTTCCACCACTTCCAGGGGCTGCAATTTGCTGACCACCACCAACACCGAAACGGCGAAAGCCATCGAGCAGACCCTGGCAGGCCTCAACCTGCATACCGCCGAAATTGTGGATGAGCTTTTTGAAGACCTGAGGGTATAATGCGTGTGATCCGCCGGTTGCGTGTGGGACACGAGTCCCGCACGTTTGCTCCCTTCGCCGTCTCGGCGAAGATTGACCTATAAGACCTATTCGACCTGTAAGACCTGTAAGACTTCCCTCTTCATCCTTCCCCCTTCCCCCTTCATCCTTCATCCCTTATCCTTCATCCATATCCTCGTCCCACGTCCCCACCGCGGTTCGTTGTTTGAGATCGAGAGTAAGAATAATATAGTCGCCGGTGTGGGCGCCATGTTTGCGGAGAAAGGCGCCGAGGCCCCAGGCCCGGCCGTCCTTCGTGGCCAACGTGCCGATCTCG
>PMLN01000398.1 GCA_003158885.1 Anaerolineae bacterium | reverse complement strand
CTTCTGCCACTGATTGCGAAACAGCCGCATAGTGGTCAAATTCCATGCTAAAAACACCGCGTCCCTGGGTGGCGGAGCGCAGTTGGGTGGCATAGCCGAACATTTCGGCCAGCGGCACCATGGCGCGCACCGCCTGCGCATTGCCAGGTCTTACTTCAATGCCTTGAATGCTGCCGCGGCGGCTGTTGACCTGACCCATCACATCGCCGAGGAATTCCTCAGGCGAAACCACTTCCACTTTCATGATGGGCTCGAGCAAAACCGGCCCGGCTTTTTGAACGGCTTCCTTGAACGCCATGGAGGCGGCCAGCTTGAAAGCCATTTCATTCGAGTCGACTTCATGGAACGATCCGTCAAAGAGCGTGACCTTCAAATCGACCACGGGGTAGCCGGCCAATACGCCGCTTTCCGCCGCTTCCTTGACACCCTTTTCCACGGCCGGGATATATTCGCGCGGAACCGTCCCGCCCCGGATCGCATCTTCAAAGATCACCCCGGATCCCGGCAGGCCCGGCTCCATCTTGATGACCACATGGCCATACATACCGTGNNCGATAGGCCACACGCGGCGCACCGACATTGGCCTGAACCCGAAACTCGCGCAACATGCGATCTACAATAATATCGAGGTGCAGTTCGCCCATGCCGGAGATGATCGTTTGCCCGGTGTTTTCATCCGAGCGAACGCGGAAAGTGGGGTCCTCTTCCGAAAGCTTGCGAAGAGCTTCGCCCATCTTTTCCTGATCCGAACTGCTCTTCGGCTCGATGGCGATCGAGATCACCGGATCGGGGAAGGTGATGTTCTCGAGAACAAGTTGTTTGGTGTCGCACAAGGTATCGCCGGTGAAGGTTTCCTTGAAACCGAGCGCCGCGCCGATATCGCCCGCACGCACTTCGATAATATCCTCGCGCCGGTCGGCGTGCATCCGGATCAAACGCCCAATGCGTTCGCGCTTGCCCTTGGTCGAGTTGGTCAACATCTGGCCCTGCGAAATCACACCTGAATAAACGCGGAAGTAGGCCAAACGCCCAACGTAAGGATCAGTCACGATCTTAAAGACCAAAGCGCTGAGAGGTGCGTCATCCGTGGCATCCAGTTCAATATCGAGTTCGCTATTACCCGGCTGGGAACCTTTTACAGAAGGAATGTCCGCAGGTGAAGGCAGGTAATTGATGACCGCGTCCAGCATGACCTGAACGCCCTTGTTCTTCAAGGATGAACCACAAAAAACGGGATAGGCTTTATTGGCAAGCACTGCTTTGCGAAGCGTGGACATCATCTCATCCACGCTGATCTCGGCTCCCTCGAGATATTTGACCGTCAGATGATCGTCCAGCTCTGCGATTCTTTCGATCATGAGATGGCGGGCTTCTTCGGCCGCTTTCTTCAGGTCGTCGGGAATTTCAATGAACTTCGGTTCCTTGCCAAGGTCATCCTCCCACACAATGCCCTGCATGGTCAGCAAATCGATCGCGCCCTTAAATGTTGCTTCGCTGCCAATAGGCAATTGCATGGCAATGGGATTTGCGCCAAGACGGTCAATGATGGATTGGATGGTACGCTCGAATGAGGCGCCCACACGATCCATCTTATTGACAAAACAAATACGCGGCACTCCATAGCGGTCGGCCTGCCGCCAAACCGTTTCGCTCTGGGGTTCCACACCCTGGACCGCATCAAAGATGACCACGCCGCCGTCCAAAACGCGCAAGGAGCGTTGGACTTCGGCAGTGAAATCGATGTGTCCGGGCGTATCGATCACATTAATTTGATAGCCGTTCCACTCAGCAGAAATAGCCGCTGAAACGATGGTAATACCGCGTTCGCGTTCCTGTTCCATCCAGTCGGTGACGGTCGTGCCGTCATCCACCGAACCAATGCGGTGGGTCTTTCCGGTATAGAACAAGATACGCTCGGTAGTTGTCGTTTTCCCGGCGTCAATGTGGGCAATAATCCCAATATTACGGTACTTTTCCAGCGGATACTCGCGTGCCATTCTTTCCTAAACAAATAATTGAAGTGGATTTTCTAAAACAAGCTAAATACGGTAGTGCGAAAATGCCCGGTTGGCCTCGGCCATCTTATGCGTTTCATCACGCTTGCGGATCGCCGCGCCGGTTTCGTTGGAAGCGTCGATCAATTCAGAAGCGAGCTTCTCAGAGAAGGATTTTCCGCCGCGTTCGTGCGCCGCGCTCAGGATCCAGCGAATCGCCAACGTCGTGCGGCGGTCGGTTGCAACTTCCATTGGGACTTGATAAGTCGCGCCGCCTACGCGCCGCGGGCGAACTTCCATGGCGGGTCCCACGTTCTTAAGAGCGGTATCAAAGACCTCGAGCGGACTCTTCTGTGTGCGCTCCTGGATCAAGTTCATGGCATCATAAATCAAATGCGTGGCAACGCTCTTCTTGCCGCGCTTCATCACGTGCTGCACCAGGGTTTGAAGTTGAACGCTGTTATAGCGCATATCGGGCGGAATCGGCCGCTCTTCCGGGCTTCCACGTCTCATGAATATTCTCCTTACTTAGTTTCCTTCGGGCGCTTGGCGCCATATTTGGAACGGCTCTGACGCCGTTTCTCCACACCGGTCGTATCCAGCGAGCCGCGCACAATGTGATAACGCACGCCCGGCAGATCCTTGACACGCCCACCGCGCACGAGCACCACAGAGTGCTCCTGCAGCTGGTGGCCTTCGCCCGGAATATAAGCGGTCACTTCGATCCCGTTCGTCAGGCGGACACGGGCGATTTTCCGCAAGGCCGAGTTCGGCTTCTTGGGGGTCATGGTACGGACCACCGTACAAACGCCGCGCTTCTGAGGTGCGCCCTTATCCTGACGGACTCGTCGCTGCTTGTGGCTGTTCAACGTAAATTGCAAGGCAGGAGCCTTGCTTTTGACCTTCTTTTTTTTGCGGCCCTTGCGGACCATTTGATTAACTGTCGGCACTTTGCCTCCGAAACAAAATCTTTCACAACGACTTTTGCAAGAAACGAGGCCATCAGGAACGATAATGATGGCCTCATTTGTAGGTGCCATATTTGGCGGGAGAACTGCCGCCTTCTTGCAGGCAACGGCGAATTATTCTAACATGCGGTTACCCGCAAGTCAAGAAAAAAGCCGCACTATTTCTTCGATGATTCGAAATCCACTCCGAGATCCATGAGGCCCGTGCCCATCTTGGGTGGATGCGATTTCTCTTCGTCTTTTCCAAACTTAACCACATCCCCTCCCTCATTGATCGCTTCAACGGATAAGCCGAGGGATTGCAATTCCTTGACCAACACGCGGAAGGAAGCCGGGATGCTTGGTTCTTCAATTTGCTCACCCTTGACGATGGCCTCATAGGCATTCACGCGGCCCTGCACATCATCCGATTTAACGGTCAGCATTTCCTGCAAGGTATAAGCCGCGCCGTAGGCTTCCAGNNTTCCAGCGCCCACACTTCCATTTCACCGAAGCGCTGCCCGCCGAATTGAGCCTTACCACCCAGAGGCTGCTGCGTCACCAGGCTATATGGGCCGGTCGAACGCGCATGAACCTTATCTTCCACCAGGTGATGCAGTTTGAGGATGGTCATAACGCCCACCGTAACCGGCTGATCGAAGGGCTCACCGGTTTTACCGTTACGTAAAACCTGCTTGCCAAGGATCGGCAAGGGGAAACCGGTCTCACGCGTCACATCCTGGGCGGCAGCCATGAGATTGGCATCCGCGACCCGCTTGGTGTAACCCAAACTTTCCATCCAAAGGCGCAGACAAGCCTGGACGGCCTGCTTATCCGCCTCGGGATCATACCGAATGGTTTCCACATCGAGCGTAACGAGAATTACCTTGGGATCATACTCACGGTCACGCAGCCATTCCTTCGCGGCGGCATGGCGGGCATAATCCACATCATTCAATTCGGAAACATCGTACTTGCGTTTGCCGAGCCAGGACTCCAAATAGAGGCGGCGGACTTCTTCATCATCCTGAATGGATTCGGGATCATATTCCTGACCCTTGATCCATTCCCAGGAGGCCTGTCCGGCTTCCTTCCAGGCTTGATCCACAATCCAGGCGCGCGCAAGTTCAGCTTCGATCTGTTCCTCGCTGGCGCCGTCAAAGACCGGGGTCAAGGCGCGGAAGCCGAGACGCTTC
Source organism: Anaerolineae bacterium (assembly GCA_003158885.1). GTDB lineage: Bacteria > Chloroflexota > Anaerolineae > Anaerolineales > Villigracilaceae > Fen-1038. The sequence continues at coordinate 474 of PMLN01000398.1, read as the reverse complement.
GCCGCCCAACCCAGATGAACTTCCAGCACCTGGCCGATATTCATACGTCCCGGCACACCCAGCGGATTCAAGATCAAATCCACAGGCGTTCCGTCTTCGAGGAAAGGCATATCCTCCACCGGGACAACCTTGGAAACAACGCCCTTATTGCCATGGCGGCCGGCCATCTTATCGCCTTCTTTGAGCTTGCGCTTGGCGGCGATGAGGACCTTGACCACTTCCTCGACGCCGGGAGAGAGGTCGTCGTTAGCGGAGCGCTTTAGGCGCTGCACGTCGATGATGGTACCTTCGATGCCGTGGGGAACGCGCAGCGATGAATCGCGGACGTCCTTGGCCTTCTCGCCGAAGATCGAGTTGAGGAGCTTGAATTCCGGGGTCGTATCCGTGTCGCTCTTGGGCGTGACCTTGCCGACGAGGATGTCCCCGGCCTTCACCTTGGCGCCGACGCGGATGATGCCCTCGCCGTCCAGGTTG
>PMLN01000356.1 GCA_003158885.1 Anaerolineae bacterium | reverse complement strand
TCAACAGGAACTCTCTGATATCAAAACGTACGTTTCGCAAGCCAACCAGCAGGGTTTGGTTCTGTTCGTCGATCAGCGCCAATTATTAACGTTCAATTATGTGAACCAGGTTCCGTTTGTGCCGGATTACGAAAAGAAATATATGATGGATCAGGCCATGGCGGGGAACGCCGCTTATTTCCAAAATTATTATCATGACCTTTCCAATCAGCGATTTAGCCTGATCGTTACGGAAGTGTTGAGACTCCGTCACGATACAGGCGCGTTTTCCGATGAAAATAATGATTGGGTGGACTGGGTCTCCAAACCGACGCTTTGTTTTTATCAGCCGCTGGCAACCTACGATGATATCAATGTGCAGTTGCTTGTCCCGCGTCAAAACCTGTCCGCCTGCCAGAAATATCTCAAATAACACCTGAAAAATGGAGTTCCGTCTGTGGTAAAAACATTTTTTGATCTTGCTCCCTTGGCTTCATGGACCTTGCTCTGGATGGTGGGTGGATGTTTGCTGGCTGTCAGCTTGTTCCGCTTGCACCGCAATGAAGCCGCGCTGGTCGGTTTGGGCATTGGTTTGGTGACCGAAACATGGTTGGCCAATATTTTGGCCCAAATCCTGCCTGTCGGGATCGCATTCTGGCTGGCCGCGGGGTTGACGCTGTTGGGCGGCTTGGCGGCCATGATCGTGCTTAAGAGAAAAAATCATAAAATAGGTTTTTCTTTTTTGCCGGGCCAGTGGTTCATCCTTTTCCTGCTGGTGATCCTGTTCATCTCCATCGGGCGCGGTCTCGCAATCTTCGAAGACTATCAGAATCTCCCCACCATTTCCATCATGGCAACCGGCGATATTCCGCCGCACTTTGCCCTTGATCCTGCTTTTCGCTTTAACTATCATTATTTCTTATTGCTGTTTGCGGCCCAATTCATGCGGCTTGGCTCGATGTACCCCTGGACTGCACTCGACGCCTCGCGCGGCTTGATCATCGCCTTGCCGCTGATGCTGGCGTGGCTGTGGGCCTATCGCATGACGCGTAACCGCATCGCCTCTGTTTTGACGAGCGTGATGTTGATGTTCGCAGGCGGGGCGCGCTGGCTGTTGCTTTTATTGCCTCAACCCGTTTTACAGTTGATCTCTACCCAAATCACACCCATCGGTTCTGCCGGTGTCACTGCGCCCGATCTTGTTCATGCCATGCTGTCGAGTTGGAAGATCGAAGGCGATGGCCCTATTCCTTTTCCATTTGCGTTTCACAGCGGCATCTTTCAATCCTATGTGATGAATGGCCTTACTGGGATTTCCGGCATGGCCTTTATTATTGTTTTGCTCCTGCTTCTCACCGCACAACGTTGGCGTAGTCCATTTGCGGGTGTGATCACGTTCATTTTGCTTTCATCTCTGGCTTTGGCAAATGAAGTCACATTTGGTTTGATCGTTCTCGGCTTTGTATTCGCGCTGCTCGTTTGGATGATCTCGCAGCGCTCATGGAAATTGCCCTCCAGTTTGGTGCGTTGGATCGCAGTCCTTGTGCCGGTTGGCTTGACAGCGATGATTCAAGGCGGGATGTTCACGGAAATTTTGCGTGCCCGCCTCGGGCCTATCTTGAGCGCAGTTGGCGGCTCCAGGGTCGTAAGCGGCGGCTCATACTTCGACGCGACTCCAAATTTTGTTTGGCCCCCATCGATCATATCGGCCCATTTCGGTTCTTTATCCTTGTTCAATCCCGCGCAGCTGATCGTTGCAATTGCGGAAATCGGACCGGTCATTTTTGCATTGCCTTTGGTCATTGTTTGGGGATGGAAAACGCTTCGCCTCCAGAATTGGTATGAAGCCGCACTGATCGGGACGTTTGCATGGAGCGTGCCCTCATTGTTCCTGGCTTTCAAGGGCCCGCTTTATACTGCCACTCCGCGTTTATTGGATGGACTTTTATTTGCCTGCACGCTGTATGCCGTTCCGGTTTTTTGGATTTGGGCCCGCAAAAAGGGCGACGTTTGGCGCAGCATTTTGGTCTGTGGAGGATTGGTAACTGTCTTTGCGGGTCTTATGTTATTTGGCATTCAATTGATCTCAATTCAAAAGCCGGTGACTACCACCTTCATCAGCGATCTGGATATAAAAATGGCGGATAAATATTGGAATCGGTTAAAACCCGGAAGTTTGGTGCTTGACCCGTCTACCTATCAAGGCCCGACCATCTTTGGCCGCGCAACTAATTCTTCCGTCACTTGGTACGTGCCCAAGCCTGAATGGCAGGCGTTGTTGGCCAACCCCGACCCTCATCAAATCCATGGACAAGGTTATGATTATTTTTATTTCGGAATTGATTATTGGAATCAATTGACGCCGCAGCAACAAGCAGCCCTGCAGCAATCTTGCGTCCAGAAATTGTTTGAAGTGGACGGCATTCATGGCCCGCAGGATTATCACAAAGACTTCCGCCGCCTCCTGGATGTTTCCTCCTGCCAATAAAGATCCACAGATCGGGCGGAGAACGCAGATTTTTCTCTGGTCTGGGGATGTTTAAACAAACTTTATTCTGCGCGCCGCGAACCAGACCATTCGCAACAAAAGCCAGCCGTGTTTCCAGCGCGAGATATTGGTCGAGCCATAGGTCCGCCCGCGGTAACGAATGGGCAGGTCAATGATTTTAAGATTCAACTTTGCCGCGCCGAACAGCAGATCGAAATCGCCAAACGGGTCGAAATCGCCGAAATACGAGCGGTTGGCGGCGATCAATTCATAATCCTTGCGCCATAAAACCTTTGTTCCGCATAAAGTGTCTTTAAGGTGTTGTCCCAATAGCCAAGAAAATGCCGAGCTAAAAAATTTGTTCCCCATATAGTTCAAACCGCGCATCGCTTCTTTCTCCATCGGATACACCAATCGTACGCCGTTGATGAATTCCCCGCGGCCTGAACGAAGAGCTTCGTAAAATCGCGGCAGATCCTCGGGCGGGACGGTTAAATCGGCGTCGAGGATCATGAGAATATCGCCTGTGGCTTTTGCGAAGCCAAGACGAACTGCGTCCGCTTTGCCGATGCCGGTCTGGTGCAGGAGAAGACTCGGGGTCGAAGGATGTGCCGCGATTTCTCTTTCAATTGCATCGTAAGTGTCATCGCGCGAGTGTCCCTCGACAAAGATCAATTTGGTTTCGCGGCCCATCATGGGGGTTCGCTCGAAAATGGCTTTGATATTACCGGATTCATTTCGGGCGGGAACAATGATGGAAACGCTCGGTTCTTCGTCGCCCGCTTCGGACCGTGGTTTGGCAATGATGAAATTTGAGAGGGCAAAATCTCGAAACGGCCACAGGCGAACAAGGAATTTGTTGGCAAGGCCTCCGGGGGGAAAAGGCCATAAGATTTCCTGCGACTGTCGGACCGTGTCAAAGCCTGCCAGTTCGAGCATGTTGGAGACATCCTCGCGGGTGAGCCAGTTTTGATTGAGCATGGGAACTGCCAAATTTAGATGCTGGGCCATCGTGAGGGGAAATTGCCAAAGCCCGCTGTAGAAATTTAAGATCACGCGGGTATGAGAATCGCACAAGGACCGGACTTGGTCAAAGACTTGTTGAACGTCCCATATGTCATTGACCAGATCAGAAAGAATCACCACATCGAAGGGGCCGCCAATCGAAGGCAGATCATGGGCATCGGCTTCGATGAATTCGATCCCTTTGTGGCGGGCGCCGGCCCGCTGGATCATCTCCGGGGAAAAGTCCAGTCCTACACCGTATGCGGGCCGAAGGGACGCAAGTAAATCGCCCAGCCCGCACCCAATCTCCAGCGCTCGCTGGCCGGGGCTGGTCAGGAAGCGATAAATCTCTGCCACGCGCCGATGATAGAATCTTCCCCATCCCTGCCACGCATCGCGTTTGCGGGCAACGTTATCCCAATGGGCAATGTGGCTTTTTTGATATTCTGCGAAAGCCTGGTCGTTTGAAGAGTGAATTTTGTTCATCATATTTTGCGGACAATCAATTCTGATTTAGAATATAACCCTGTGCTATTATAGTCTGATGCACGCGAGGCATTATGTATTGGCTTAGAACATCCAGCATTATAGCTCCTCTTTTTTTTATTGTCCTTTCATTGTTTTGGATGGTCGGCGGCTGGCTGCTCGTCTCTCGCAGCGGGCGGTTTCACAAACGCGAACGCCTTATGGCCGGCATTGCATCGGGAATGTTGTTATACATTCTCCTGGGGAACGCGTTGGCGCATTGGTTCCCTGTCTATATCTCCTTTGCATCTGCATCCGTTCTCATATTGGCAGCCGGTTGCTGGGCCTCCAGAAAATCGAAATTTCGCTGGCACGATCTATTTAGCCTTGAAATCGGCTTGCAAGTATTGGCCTTGCTCCTTATCTTTGGCGTTTTTGAGTTAATTATGAGGGGTCTGGGTCTTGGGGATGATTATGCCCATTTTCCCCTGGTCTCCACGCTGGCGGCCGGGGATATTCCGCCGCATTATTCGCTCAATCCGGATATATTCCTGCCCTATCATTATGCGTTGGACTTGTTTGCCGCAAGCATGGTTCGGATTGGGGGGCTTTTTCCATGGAGCGCGTGGGATCTTAGCCGGGCTTTTGTAGTTTCATTGACCCTTGTTTGCGGTTGGCTATGGATAAGACGCATCACGCGCAGCCGGCTTGGAGCGATTTTAGGTTCCCTCTTAATGGCATTTGGAATGGGAACGCGTTGGATATTGGCATTATTGCCTTCCTCCTGGATAACCAATATCGCTTCCAATATTCATTTGATCGGTTCGTCCCTTGATACCGCAAATACATTGGCGGGGGCTCTTTCCCGTTCATGGATCATTGATGGCGGCCCTCCCGTACCCATTCCTTATGCATTTGCCAATGGAATTTTAAATCCATTGACTTTTGACTGGGGCGGCGCTTCCTCACTGCCCCTTCTTGCAGTGATCTTGATCCTGATGCTTTCCAGCCGCCTCAAGCTGAAGTGGACCGGCCTCCTGCTTTTAAGCTCTGCCGTTCTATCCCTGGCTTTGAGCGCGGAGCACGTTTTTGTCTTGATAAATCTTGGCATTGGATTTGCGATCCTCGTGATGATGGTTTGTCGCCAAATATCCTTTCGACAGATCGCGTCTTCTTTTTGGGGACAACTCATTACGGTCGTCATCCTTGTGGCAGTGCTTAGTCTTGTTCAAGGAGGAGTGATCACGGAACTGGCTCGAAGCTATTTTGAAGGCGCACGCGGCGTGGGAGCAACCGCTTCAGGAAATTTTTCGCTTCGGTGGCCGCCGTCATTTTTTGACAGTCACATGGGGAGTTTATCCTTTATGGATTGGAGACAGTTTATTGTGATCCTGGCGGAATGCGGCCCTATCCTTCTTTTATCTCTAATTGTAATATTCCGGCTGCGCGGCGATGTAAAACACAACCGGATAATCCTGCTTGGCTTTGGAATCTCGTCGTTCTTTGGAGTGGTGATTCCCTTGTTTGTTAATTACGAGGCCGCCAGGGATATTACACGCTTGACGACATCGGGATTAACTTTATGGCTCCTTCTCTCCATTCAACCCATCTGGAGATTTGTTCAACGTGCACCGCTCTGGCTTAAGTTCATCACCGCGTTTGGCTATGTTATTACTATTTTTGGCGGCATCGCCTTGTTCGCTTATCAATGCACATCCATCTTCGCTCCGCAGGTGTCTTCCTTCGTTACCAGCATGGATACCCGCATGAGCCAGGCATATTGGGATCGTCTTGACGCGCATCTTATGCTATTTGATTCAACTGGCTATCGTGGACAAACGCTGTTCGGTCGTATTTCCATTGACTCTTTTTATAATGGCTTTCCTCTTACCCAGTTTTTGCCCTATTTAAAGAATCCAGATCCTTATTACCTGCGTAGAGCAGGGTTCGGTTATATTTACCTGGATAAACGCTACTGGAGTCGCCTTTCACTAAGCTACCAGCAGGCTTTGAATTCTCCCTGTGCCCGGGTGATGAATAGGATGGAAAAAATGAATACTGTCACTGGCGAACTTTCGGATTTTCGCGTCCTGATTGACATTACCAACTGCAAGTAAATGGAAAAATGGAACCTTTCTGTCCTTTGGTTTCCTACATCGTGTTATAATTCAACATCTGAATTTTGAACTATGGAATCTACTAACGATCCGATCCGGGAATTATCTTTATTGGAACAGGTGGAGCTTGATCCAGATGTCAACCAGGCTGCGCTGGCCACTCAATTGGGCGTGGCGGTGGGAACCGTCAATTGGCATCTCAAGCGCTTGATTGCAAAGGGCTATGTTAAGGTTCAACGGGCTGAGCGCAAGAAGTTGCGCTATATCATTACACCGGAAGGCATTGCCTTGCGCGCCCGCCTCACCGTGGATTACATTGAGCGGTCCTTGGATGTTTATCGTAAGACCCGCTCGCGCGTGATAAAACACCTGAATACCATCCACGCGGCAGGCTTCAAGAAAGTGCGCATGATTGGCGAGGGGGATATTGCGGATATATGCCGTCTTTCCTGTCTTGAACAGGGTGTCGCTATCGTGCAGGATGTGAAAGTACCTGCGCTTGAGATCAAAGGATATAAAGTTTTCTTGAATATGGGAGACGACAAATGAAAGCTGAACGTCATGTCTTGATCACGGGTGGTGCCGGGTATATCGGCTCGCTCTTGACCTCGGAATTGTTACGCAACAACTATCGGGTGACCGTTGTGGATAACCTTTTATTCGGCGGCGAGTCGCTGCTTGGTTTTTTGCATCACCCCAATTTCCATTTTGCCAAGGCGGATGTGACCGAACCTCACAAGATCAAGGATGTGGTGCGCGATCATTCTGCAAGTGATAACTGGCCCAAGCCCGATGCGGTGGTTCATTTGGCGGCGATTGTCGGATTCCCGGCATGCCAGGCGGTTGGTAAGCAAGTGGCCTGGAAGTACAATGTCGAGGCCACGAAGATGGTTTTTGAGCAGGCCTCCGCTTTGGGGGCGGAGCGATTCGTGTTTTCATCCACGTACAGCAATTATGGGTTATCGCCGGATGGCAAACCTGTTACAGAGGAATCGCCGCTTACACCGCAGTCGTTATATGCCGAGACAAAGATCGCCGCAGAGCAGTTTTTGCTTGCACAGAAGGATGCGGCCTGCTCGCCTTTGCTGTTCCGCTTTGCAACGCTGTACGGGATCTCGCCGCGCACCCGTTTTGACCTGATCATCAATCAATTTGTTTTGGATGCATTCACCAAACGTCAATTGTTGATTTACCAACGCGGTTATTCGCGTTCTTTCATCCATGTGCGTGATACCGTGCGCGGAATTATGATGGGTTTGGAAGCGCCGCAGCCAAAAATCCGCGGGCAGATCTATAACCTCGGCAGTGATGACGGCAACTACACCAAGGATCAGATCGTAAAACTGGTCTTGAGGCGCATGCCTGAAACCGAAGTCGAATATAAAGACCTGACCTTCGGCGGTGACATGCGCGATATCACCGTCTCGTTTGCCAAGGTCAAACGCGAACTTGGATTTGAGACCACCCTGAATGCGGATGATGGGATTCGTGATTTATTGTTTGCCTTGAAAACGGGGTTGATACGCAATCCTTTGGATGAACGTTACCGTAATGCGCAATTTATCGTGCAATAGGTTTAAAGTTCAAGGTTGAAGATGACGAGCGCAAAACGATTCGAAGATCTCGATGTTTTGCAGCGGGCGAAAGAGCTGACGAATATGATCTATAAGCTTTCATCAGAAGGTGAATTCAATCGTGATTATGGCTTGCGAGATCAAATGCGCCGGGCGGCAGTTTCTGTAATGTCAAATATTGCCGAGGATCAAGGTTGTCTAACCGATGAATAATTCAATTCCGCTTTTTTGCTTGCAGAAACGACCCGCAAACAATTAACTCGTTTTATTCAATATCTTCAAACTCAAAACAATGCCCGCCGCGTGCGGGAAGATGGAGCAATCTGCGATGTCGAATCTTCAACCTTCAACTTTTTGGAAAGACAGACGTGTGATCCTAACCGGCGGCGCCGGTTTTCTCGGCTCCTTTGTAACTGCCAGACTGACACAGCGCGGCGCGGCGGATATCTTCATTCCGCGCATCGAAGAATACAATTTGGTTGACCCTGCTGATATCCGCCGCATGTACGATAATGCGACGAAGGGCATAAACCCCGGGGATGTGGTCGTTATTCATTTAGCCGCGCATGTGGGGGGCATCGGCGCCAACCGTGAACATCCCGCCGAATTCTTCTATGACAATTTGATGATGGGCGTCGAGTTAATGCACCAGGCCTATCAACGCGGGATTGGCAAGTTCGTTGCAATTGGAACGGTATGCGCCTATCCCAAGTTCACACCGGTTCCGTTCAGGGAAGATGATTTGTGGATCGGTTATCCCGAAGAAACCAATGCGCCGTATGGACTGGCGAAGAAAATGCTGCTGGTGCAGGCTCAATCATATCGCCAGCAATATGGATTTAATGCGATTTATCTTTTGCCGGTCAATCTCTACGGGCCGCGCGATAATTTTGACTTGCAGTCCTCGCATGTCATTCCGGCATTGATCCGCAAATCCGTGGAAGCCAGGGAACGCGGCGAGAAGGAATTACCGGTGTGGGGCGACGGTTCTCCGACGCGTGAATTCCTGTACGTGGAAGATGCGGCGGATGGAATCGTCACCGCCGCAGAAAAATACAATGGGCCGGAACCGGTCAATCTTGGGTCGGGCTATGAGATTTCGATCAAGGATTTGACCGGGTTGATCGTGCGTCAAACCGGCTTCGAGGGAAAGCTGGTTTGGCAGACGGATAAACCCAACGGCCAGCCGCGTCGAGGCCTGGATGTAAGCCGGGCCAGGGAGTATTTTGGGTGGAGCGCGCAAGTCCCATTTGAGGAAGGGATGCGCCGCACCATCGAGTGGTTCAAGGAAAATCGTTCAACGATCAAATAATTATGGCAAAATCAACTGAGCTTGTTCGTCAACCTGAAACAATCTATATCAAGCCTTCCACCGGCCTGACCGCGCTCAATTTGAGCGACCTGTGGGTTTATCGCGAATTGGTCTATTTCATGATCTGGCGCGATATTAAAGTACGCTATAAACAGACCTTTCTGGGCGCGGCATGGGCGGTCATCCAGCCCGTGCTGACGATGCTGGTGTTTAACTTTATTTTCGGCACCATCGCCAAAGTTCCGACCGATGGCATCCCATATCCGATCTTTTCGTACACTGCGCTTTTGCCGTGGGGGCTGTTTGTCGCGGCGCTCAATAACGCCAGCCGTTCACTGACATCCAACACGAGCATGGTGACGAAGATTTATTTTCCGCGCCTGGTCCTGCCATTGGCCTCCGTCCTGGGCGGATTGGTGGATTTCGCCATTGCGTTCTTGATTTTGATCGCGATGATGATCTACTATAAAGTGACACCCACCCTCGCGATCTGGACTTTGCCGTTATTGATACTCCTGACAGTGGTCGCGGCTTCGGGCGTTGCCTTATGGCTCGCCGCGATCAATGTTCAATATCGCGATGTGAACTATGTGCTTCCGTTCCTGACTCAATTCTGGCTGTTCCTGACCCCGGTTGCGTACTCAGCGAAAGTGATTTCCGACAAATGGCAGATTGTATATTCACTTAACCCGATGGCGGGCGTGGTGAACGGTTTCCGCTGGGCGTTGCTTGGAACCGATACGGGGCCTAACTTGTACATGGCTGTCTCAGTGGGGATATCGTTGATCTTTCTCATTACCGGCTTGTTTTATTTCCGTTCCATGGAACGGACATTTGCGGATACGATCTAATGGCTACTGCAATTCGTGTGGAACATCTCAGTAAACGATACCGCATCGGCGCGACACAAACGAAATTCCGCTATGGCATGTTGCGGGAAGTGCTTGTCGATGTGGCGATGACCCCCGTGCGCGCTTTCAAAGCCATAACCGGCAGGGGAATGCGCGGCGCCAACTCCGTCACTAACATTTGGGCGCTGAACGATGTTTCGTTCGACGTGCAGGAGGGAACGGTGCTTGGCATCATCGGGCGCAATGGCGCCGGCAAAAGCACTTTGCTCAAGGTGCTATCGCGTGTTACCGAGCCGACTAAAGGCTTGGTCACCGTGCGTGGACGTGTGGGGTCGTTGCTCGAAGTTGGAACCGGCTTTCATCCGGAGTTGACCGGCCGCGAAAACATCTATCTCAATGGCGCCGTCCTTGGCATGAAACGCAGCGAAACCGAGCGCAAGTTCGATGAGATCGTTGCTTTTTCCGAAGTCGAGCAGTTCATTGACACCCCCGTCAAACGCTATTCATCCGGGATGTATTTGCGATTGGCATTCGCGGTTGCTGCGCATCTCGAACCGGAAATTCTGGTTGTGGATGAAGTCCTTGCAGTGGGCGACGCTGAATTCCAAAAGAAATGTCTTGGCAAGATGGGCGATGTGGCTCAGCAGGGACGTACCGTCTTATTTGTCAGCCATAATATGTCGGCCATCTTGCGCCTCACGCAGGAAGCCATCTTGATCGAAAAGGGACGCCTGGTAAAACGCGCCCCAACCCAGGAAGCGGTGGACTACTATCTTTCTGCCGGGCATTCCGAGGCCGGCGAACGGATCTGGGATGCCGATGAAATCCCCGTTAACACAGCTCCGTTCACCCCCATCTCTTTGAGAGTGAAAGACCGGCGCGGCAAGGTCGTGGATACCATCCGTTCCACGGAACCCTCCACGCTCGAATTTGAATATAAACTCAGCGCGCCGACCACTGGCTTGCGTGTCGGTTTTTATCTAAGCACGATGCGCGGCGAATATGTTCTGACTTCGTTTGATACCGATGAACCCGTACAATTTGAGAAGTTCGGTTCACGCACAGCCGGGCATTATATTAGTCGTTGTACCATTCCTGCTGATATGTTCAATGAAGGCCGCTATGCGTTGGGCGTCAACGCCAGTTCGTTTGGAGTCCGCCGTTATTTCATGGATGAGAATGCGCTGGCCTTTAACGTGGATATTTCCGGCGCTCCGGGAACCCATTGGCCTGAACAGCGCGCCGGGCCGATCCGCCCGCGCCTTGAATGGAAGATCGAGAAGGTTGAGTAATTCGTCGCAGAGACTGCCGGGAATGCATAGGGAAAAACTCCGTGCGTTCGGTGTTCCCGGCGATGGACCATGCAATGATTAATAAAAACGCGCTTCGATCCATACTTGGCGATATGCCTTTTACTGCCGAACTCGATTGGATGATTCGGCGCAAGAATCGCGCCCGTAATGATCACTTTTCCTTGGAGCGCTTGCAGAAATCCCTGCCGGAGGCGGTGAAAACAGCGGAGAAATTCGCATTGTCCGCGCAGCCCGGCAAAAAGATTTTATTCTTCGCAACCTTGCATTATTGGATTGAACAGTCGGCATATATCTCCCTTGTGCTGGCTGGGCTTGGCCATAAGGTGACATTGATGACCCTGCCTTATTCCGAATGGCATAAGCGCATGGATAACTTCACCCAGCGCCAGCGCCTCCTGCATACGCGCGATACATTGAAACCGATCGAGCCGCTGGTCAAACATAGTTCCATGCTCGATCTTGAAGATTCTGCGCCGCTGCCCGATGCCTTGCGCGCGGATATCGAACAGGTCAGCTTGTGGGACACTCAATACACGCTGATGCGCGAAGAAGTGAATATGGACAACGCATCCAATCGCGCCGTATATGACTTGCGTCTGGAGCGCAACTCCTTCGCCGCGCGGGTTGCTTTGGCATGGATGCAGGCCAACCGGCCCGATGTTGTCCTCGTTCCCAACGGCTTGATCCTGGAAATGGGGATCGTCTTTCGCACGGCTCGTTATCTCAACATTCCAACGATGACCTTTGAGTTCAACGATCAACGCGAGCAGATTTGGCTGGCGCAAAATTCATCCATTATGCGGCAGGAAACGGATTACCTGGTCGAAGCACGCTGTAAACTTCCGATGACGGATGCCATGTACGAGCGCCTGGCTGATTTGGAAAATGCGCGCCGCGGTGCGCGTGTTTGGGGTAAATCCAAACGCTTGTGGCAATATGTTTCATCGCAGGGTGCAGACGCGACCAGGAAAATGATCGGCCTCGATGATCGCCCGGTCGTGATGCTGGCGGCAAATGTGTTGGGTGATAGTCTTACGCTCGGGCGCAACATCTTCGCCGGCTCGATGACGGAGTGGATTACACGCACAGTCCGATTTTTTGCGAACCGTCCCGATGTCCAGTTGGTGATCCGGGTCCATCCCGGGGAAACCATTGTGCCAAAAGCCAAATCCATGGCGCAGGTGGTGCGTGAGGCCTTGCCAACCCTGCCCAAACATATTCACCTGATTGCCGCCTCCGATAAGGTCAATACCTATGATTTGATCGAGATTGCGGATTTGGGTCTTGCATATACGACCACCGTCGGGCTTGAGACCGCCATGAATGACCTTCCCGTGATCTCGTGTGGACAAACGCATTATCGCGGTCGCGGTTTTACCCTCGATCCGAATTCATGGGATGAATATTTTGCAACGCTTAACAAGGTTTTATCGGATCTGTCCGCCTATCGCTTGAATGAGGCACAGGTCCAATCCGCATGGAACTATGCCTACCGTTTTTTCTTTGAATACGCCCGTCCGTTTCCCTGGCGCTTGATGAATTTCTGGGACGACCTCGCCGTGTGGCCGTTGGAAAAAGTTCTGGGTGCACAAGGCCGGGATGAATTTGGCGCGACGTTCGGTTTTTTAGTCGGCGAACCGTTTACCTGGGGTGCGAAGTCTGCGGACTTGGCAGGTTCATCTTCAGCGCGGCGCCTCCAGTCGCCGCAGTCCGGGAACTAATGGCAGAGAATACCAAGCAGCAAGTGCGCGAGTTTTATGACCAGATCGGGTGGTCGCAGGTCGGCGAAGGCTTGTATCAAAATGCCCGCTACGAAGACCTGCGCCCGGTGACGCGCGACTACATCCATCGCTGTCATTTGCGCGTCAACCGGTATATCGCTTTACACGGCGACCTTTTGTTGGATGCCGGTTCCGGTCCGGTTCAATGGCCTGAATATCTGACTTATTCCGAGGGCTATCGTTTCCGCGTTTGCCTGGATATATCCATTACCGCCTTGAAGGAAGCGCGGACGCGGCTGGGTACGAAAGGTTTGTATGTCGTTGCGGATATTGCCAACCTGCCCTTCAAGCCCGACGCGTTCGACGGTATCGTCTCGATGCACACCATTCATCATTTGCCGTTGGGCGATCATCGTGCCGCGTATCTTGAATTGCACCGGGTGCTCAAATCGAGTCGTTCTGCGGCCATTGTTAATGGGTGGGATCGTCCCCGCTTAATGCTGGTCACACGACCTCTGGTTCGTCTGATTCGGTTTCTCCGCAGCGGGAGTTTCGGCAAGCGCAAGAAGAACTGGCAGTCCGAGGATGAACAGGAGGGCACATTCGTAAAGAAACTGACGCCTGGCTGGCTCAAGCATGAATTGCAGGATATGGAATTTGAAATCTTTGCGTGGCGCAGTCTTGGCACGGTGTTTCTCAAAACCGTTGTTAATCCGCGTTGGGGAGGCAAAACATTTTTACGTTTTGTCTTTTGGCTCGAAGATCGATTCCCGCGTTTCTTCGGCGAGAATGGGCAATATCCGTTGATCGTTCTTCGTAAATCGGAAACCGGGTAAGGATGGAGTTGGAACTGGATATTCCCGATAGTGCCAGCCAATGGTACAAGTTGAGAAAGAATCCGCGCCTGTTTTTTTGGTGGCTCTTTCACCGCGCCACCACCCCTTTGCGGGTCCTGCCGGATTTTCTTGTGATCGGCGTGATGAAAGGCGGCACAACCTCGTTCTTTAATTACCTGGCCCGGCATCCTCAAATTAATCCGCCGTTTCGCAAAGAGATCAAATTCTTCGACATCCATTTTTTGCAGGGACTTGGCTGGTATCGCGCCCACTTCCCAATGCGTTTCAAGATGAAGAGCGGCATGTTGACTGGCGAAGCGACTCCGTATTACATCTTTCATCCCACCGCGCCGGATCGCACGGCAAAAGTTTTACCCAATGTGAAGCTGATTGCCTTGCTCCGCAACCCTGTGGATCGGGCCTATTCCCATTACAATCACATGCTGCGCGTGGGCAGGGAACCTCTGCCTTTTGAAGAAGCCATCGCGAGAGAGGCGGAGCGATTGAATGGCGAGGAAGAAAAGATCATCGCCGACCCTCGCTACTCCACTTTCAAACATCTGCATTATTCCTACCTGGCGCGCGGCCGATATATCGAACAACTCGAAAAATGGCTGGCGCTTTTTCCGCGCCGGCAAATCCTGATCCTCCCCAGTGAAGAGCTATATACTTCGCCGGCTACAACCTATCGCAAGGCGGTGGAATTTCTTGGACTATCGGCCTGGGAACCGGGTGATTTTTCGGTTTACAAGCAAGGTGCTTATGAGCAAATGTCCACTTCCATCCGAGAGTATTTGATGGATTATTATCGTCCTTACAATCAAAGACTATATGATTGTTTGGATAAAAATTTTGATTGGGATGAATAAAATGAATTGGAAAAACCAGGTTGTTTTAGTTACAGGCGGCACGGGTTCCTTTGGCAAGAAATTCGTCGAGATCATGCTCAGGGATTTTCAGCCGAAGAAGATCATCATCTACAGCCGCGACGAGTTGAAGCAATATGAAATGCAATCTTCGGGCTTTGACCATCCTTCGCTCCGGTATTTTCTTGGCGATGTACGTGACCGCGAGAGGCTGGTCCGCGCCATGCAAAGTGTGAATGTGGTGGTGCATGCCGCCGCGCTCAAACAGGTTCCGGCCTGTGAATACAACCCAATGGAGGCCGTCAAAACCAACATCATGGGCACCAGCAACGTGGTCGAGGCTGCGTTGGATGCGGGCGTGAAGAAAGTGATGGCCTTGAGCACCGATAAAGCCGTCAACCCGGTCAACCTCTATGGCGCTACGAAACTTGCCGCGGAGAAATTGACTGTTCAAAGCAATGCCTATGCCGCCGGCTCGGCAACCCGCTATTCGTGCGTTCGGTACGGGAATGTGGTCGGGAGCCGCGGTTCGGTTGTGCCGGTCTTTCTCAAACAGCGCGAATCCGGCCAGGTCACCATCACCGATGAGCGCATGACGCGCTTTTGGTTGTCGCTGGAACAGGGTGTACGCTTTGTGGTTTCCTGCATCGAGCAAATGGAAGGCGGTGAGGTTTTCGTGCCGAAGATACCCAGCATGAAGGTCGCCGATCTTGCAAAAGCCATCGCGCCGGATGCGAATGTGAATATCATCGGCATTCGTCCGGGCGAAAAACTGCATGAAGTGCTGATCTCCGAAGATGAAGCACGCAATACGGTTGAACTGGATGCGATGTTTGTCGTCCAACCGGCGGAGGCGTTTTGGTTTGGCTACTCCTGGCAAAAGCGCGGCAAACTGCTTTCCGATGGATACCGTTATTCAAGCGACAACAACCGGGAATGGCTGGATGTGAATGGCATCCGGAAATTTGTTGAACCCTTCGAGAAATTATTTGCAGCCGGAAAATTGGAAGGATAAGTTGCGTTTTTCGTTTTGCGGTTTGAAGTTTGAAAAAACAAAAAACGCAAAATGGAATGAATGATTTGAGATATTGATATGAGAATCTTGATTACCGGTTCAAGCGGACTCCTCGGCCTTAACCTGGCTTTGGATGCAATGGGTTCAAATCAAATCATCGGCGTGGATCGCGCTACGCTCGCGTCTGTACCCTTTGAATTGATTAACGCGGATCTTCTTGCTCCGGATGCGCCGCGCCGCATCCTTGTTGAAGCCAAACCGGAGGCTGTGATTCATTGCGCCGCGCTTGCAAATGTGGACGCCTGCGAAACAAATCCAGAGCTTGCCTATCAGATGAATGCAGATTTGCCGGGGCGCCTGGCAGATGCTTGCGCCCGGCAAAAAGTGCGCCTCATCCACATTTCGACCGATGCAGTCTTCGATGGGCAAAAGGATGGCGTTTATACGGAGAGCGATGTGCCCAACCCGCAGGGCGTGTACGCACAAACCAAGCTGGAGGGTGAGCGCGCCGTTTTACGGGTGAATCCGATGGCGGCTGTGGCGCGTGTTAATTTTTATGGTTGGTCGTTGAGCGGCAAGCGAAGTCTATCCGAGTTCTTTGTGAATAATCTGGGCAGTGGGAAGAGTGTCAACGGTTTCACCGATGTGATCTTTTGTCCGATGCTGGTAAACCACCTCGGCAAATTGCTGATTGCCATGTTGGAACAGGGCTTGCACGGCCTATATCACGTGGTTGGGCCGCAAGCGATGAGCAAATATCAATTTGGCATCGAGATCGCGCGCAAGTTCGGGTTGAAGGAAAGCCTGATTTCACC